>JAKANT010000183.1 GCA_021823635.1 Pseudomonadota bacterium | reverse complement strand
TCGGCCGTGTCGATGTTGTCTTTGATCGCCACCGGCAGGCCGTGCAGCGGCCCGCGCCGCTGCACCAGGTGCAGCTCGCGCGCGGCGGCGATGGCGCGGTCGGCGTCGAACCAGGCGAACGCCTGGATCGTGCGCTCGCGTTCGGCGATGGCGTCGAGGAACGAGCGCGTCACCACTTCGGAGGACGCCTGCCCTTCCGCGATCATCTGCGCCAGCTTCGCCGCTGGCAGGCGATGCAGGGGTTCCCTCATCGCGGCTGCCTGCGGCGCTTGCCGGCCGGCGCCGGCTTGACATCGGCGGCAGCGCTGTCGCTCGGAGGCGCGAGCCGCGGCAACGGCAGCGCAACGGCCGCGGCGGTCAACGCGCTGGACTGCTTGAGGAAGCGCCGCCGCGCCGGATAGCGGTTACGGTAGTTCGGCATGGTCGTGCAGCGATCAAAACGCCCGCCCGAACGCCAGATACGCGCGTGTAGTGCCGGGATCGTCCAGCCCCCGCGCCACGCCGGCGCGCACCTGCACCCCGAGCAGATACGCGAGCTTAACCTCGCCCAACACCTCGACGCCGACGCCGCGGTAGTAGTTGCGGGATGTTCCGGAGTCCCAGGCGGCACCGACGTCGAAAAACGCCGCGGCCGACAGACGGTTGATGCCGACCGGCGGCACCATCGCGTGGCGGTCGATGTCGGCGATCGGCGTGCGCCATTCGAGCGTGGCGAGCCGCGCGTTGCGGCCGCGCAGTTGCGGCTCGTCGCCGCGATAGCCGCGCAGCGCGATTTCGCGGTCGTTCAGTTTCGGCACCGCCAGCGGCAGCACCGTCACCGCGCCGCCGAGCTGGAAGCGTTCGGTCGCGCCGTGCGCGCGCGCCTCGATGAACTGCGCCGCGAGCACGCTGCGGCCCAGCGGCACGAAGCCCTGCGCGTCGAGCCGCCAGAGCGCGCCGTCGAAGGTGCCGGAAAACGGCCGGTAGGTTTCGTACAGCAGGCGCGTGCGCGCGCCTCGATTCACGCCCTCGGACAGCCAGTGCGCGCCGCGCGCGTCGTAGTCGACGTAGGCGGCCGCCACGCGCGCATCGAACGGGCGCGCGGTCGGACCGTTCACGTCCACCTGCTCGGTGCGATCGATGCCGGCGCCGACGCCGAAATGGATGCGCCGCTGCAGGCGCAGCCACGGCAGCACCGAGATCCACTGCGCTGCGGTCGAGCGCTCGTAGACGGTGGTCTGCTCGTCGCCGGCCGGTCCGGTCCATGCCAACGCTTTCAGATCGCGCGTGACGGCGAAGAAATGCCGGTCGTACAGCACGTACTCGAGGCTGCCGAGCGGTTCGTTCTGCGAGGTCTCCCACAGCAGCGTCGCCAGATACCGGTGCCAGCCGAGCGCGTCGCCGCCGAACGTGCTGGCCCCGAATGCGCTCAGCCCGCGGTCGGAAAACGCGGCCGGCAGCCACGACCGCGGATACAGCGAACGCAGCGCCAGATAGCCGCGCTCGTCGCGCAGTTCGGCCGCGGCGGCGGGCGGCTCTTCTTTCGCTGCCGCCTCCGGTTGCGCCAGCGGCGCCTCGGCGAGCGCCTGCGGCCGAGCGAGTCGCCGCAGTTGCGCGCCGTCGGCGACCAGCACCGCGACCGTCAACGCATCGTCGCCCGGCGCATGCGCGAGCACGGCGGTGTGAGTGTGCGTAAGTTGCGCCATCGACGCCGCGCCCGGCGCGTGGCGCCACACGTTGTAGACGCCGTCGCGCGCGGCGATGAACGTGAGCGCACCGTCCGTCGCATAACGCGGCGCCAGAAGCGGCGCATCGTGCGTCAAGCGCACGGCCGGCGCCGCCTCGCGCGCGGCGTCGAATTCGAGCACCGACCAGCGGCCGCCCTCCTTGACGACGAGCGCGAGGCGCGCGCCATCGGCACTGGCCGCCAGGTCCACCAGTTCCTCGACGTCTCGCGCGGCGTAAAGCGTGCGCAGTTCGCGACCGTCGCCGTCGAGCAGCACGGCGCTGGCGCGCCCGACGTCATTCTTGAGCGCGACGATGCGCTCGCCCGCCCACACCGCGCGCCGCAGCCGCGCGCAGTGCGTCAGCCGCCGCATGCCGGATGCCGGCGCGACCACGTACAGGTCGTAGAACAGGTTGCGGTTGGCGCAGATCTCCGGCTGCGCGACCAGCACCGTCTCGCCGCGCGCGTCGATGCGCGCGCCGTGGTTCAGTTTCGCCAGCGTGCGGCGCCGCCCGTCGGCGTCGATTCGTTGCAGCACTGGCCGCGTCAGCCCGTCGTCGAGCACCGCAAACACGCTGCCGCCCGGCCCGGCGGCGAGCGCCTCGACGCTCCACACCGGCGCCCCTAGCGGCTGGCCGGTCTCGGGCGTGCGCGCAAGCTGCGCTGCGCGCTCGTCCACGCGCGCCGCCAAATCGGCGAGGAACTCCTGCCACAGCACGTCCATCGTCTTGCCGGTGGCCAGCACCGGGTTGGTGTGTACGCGCGGAACGATGTTGCCACTGTAGCGCTCGATGTATTTGAACACGGCGTCTTTGCCGTAGGCGCGCGCCAGGTAGTCGTAGAAGTACGCGCCGTACAGGTATTGCTTGGACAGCGGCAGCGCGCGACCGTCGGCGTTGATCTCGGCCAGCGACTTGAAGCCGCGCGCCCGCTCGGCGCGCAGCCAGGCCTCGAACAGCGGCCCATTCAGCCGCCCGCGGCCGGCGGCGGGATCGCCTTCGTTCACCGTGGCGATGCCCTCCACCGCCCACGCGGGCTGCCAGGCGTTCGGAAACAAGTAAGGCAGGCGGCCGAATATCCAGCGCAGCACGCGCGGCGCGCCGCGCACCTTGTCCAAGTGCACGATGTGCGTCAGTTCGTGCGCGATCAGCAGCTCGAGCCAGGGGCTGTTGTCCAGCAGCTCGCCGTCGTCGGGCGGCGCGAGATAGATGCCGAGCGTGTTGAAGGGCAGCGGGGTGGAAAAGCCGTTGGTCAGGTCCAGTTCGCCGAACAGCACGATCTCGGTGCGGCCGCTCGGCTGCCAACCCAATTGCTGCGTGATGCGCGGATAGACGCGCTCGGCGATCGCCGCCACCTGCTGCGCGATGGCGCGATGCTCGGCGCGATAGTGCACGCGGAAGTGTGCGGAGTCGGCGCTGCGCCAGTCGGCGGCGGGATCGGGGCCGATCGCAGCCGCCGCCGCGGCGGCAAGGGACAGAACGATCGTCAGCAGCAGTCTTTTCATCAGAGACCCGCGGCGCGGCGGCGCGCGATGGGCCGCAAGCGTAGACGGGCCTCAGCGTGGTCTGTGCTTTCGCGCGAACGCCTGTTGTACCGGGACCACGATCCCGGTAATGCGACCGTCGTAGCCGGGCAGCGCATCGACGGCCGCGCGGAAGGCCGCGCTGCGCAGAATCCTCAGCACCAGCTTCAGCGGCGCCGTCTCGAGCGCGGCCGCTTCACAGGCGAAGAAATAGCGTTCCCGCAGCACCGGCAGGAAATCCAGTCCGAAGCGGCGCGCCGCCGCTTCCAAGCCGAAGCCGACGTCGGCCATGCCGCTGGCGATGTAGGCGGCCACCGCCGCGTGCGTGAATTCCGCGCTTTCGTAGCCGTTGATGTCCTGCGGCCGCACGCCGGCGTCGGCGAGCAGCAGGTCGAGCAACATGCGCGTGCCGGAGCCGCGCTGCCGGTTGACGAAGCGCAGGTCGTCGCGCGCGAGGTCGGCGATGCCGCGCACGCGCTTCGGGTTGCCGCGCGGCACGAACAGCCCTTGCGTGCGATACGCGAGCTGCACCAGGCGGTGGCGCTGCGGATCGAGCCATTGCAGGTACGGTTGCACCGACGCGCTCTGAAACGCGTCGCAGGCGACGTGAAAGCCCGCCAGGTCGCATTCGTGCCGTGTCAGGGCCGCCACCGCTTCCGTGCTGTTGCGGTACTTCAGCTCGACCGCCACGTCGTGCGCATTCAGCGCATCGACCAGCGCCGCCACCGCGAAACCGTGCGAGGCGTTGATGCGCACCGCCAGGCGCGCCGGCGCCAGCAGCGCGCTCAGTTCGCCCTCGAGCTCCGAGGCCAGGCTCTCCAGCGTCGGGCTCAGGCGCGCCGCGATGCGTCGGTCGGCCCACAGTAGCTTGTCCGCGAGCGGCGACAGCCGCGTGCCCTGGCCGCGATGCTTGACCACCAGGGGCGCGCCGAACTGGCGCTCGAAATCGCGCAGCAGTCCCCAGGCGTTGCGGTACGAGGTGCCGATCGCGCGCGCCGCCTGCGCGATGCTGCCGCCGGCCTGGATGGCGCCCAGCAGCGCGAGCAGCGCGGGCAGCGGCAAGGGTGCGCCGTCGCCGGGCGCCACCCGCCATTGCGGCTCGATCGACACGCGCCACATATGCAAAGCCCTTCCTATTGAAGCGGGGTGCGCGCCAGGACTAGGCTTGCGCTGCCGCGGCCTGCGCGGCGTTTCCCCGTTATGCAGCCACAAGCATATTTGATCGCCGCACGAGGCCACCGCCGATGAACCATGACGACGTTGCCAGCGCGGTCGCCGCCGCGGTCGAACGCCATCGCGGCCGCCCCGGCGCGCTGCTGCCGCTGCTGCACGACGTGCAGGAGCGGCTCGGTCATGTGCCGCCGCAGGCGGTGGAGCCGATCGCGCGCGCGCTCAATCTGTCGCGCGCCGAGGTGCACGGCGTGCTGACCTTCTATCACCACTTCCGTCGCCATCCTCCCGGCCGGCACGTGCTGCGCATCTGCCAGGCCGAGGCGTGCCAGAGCATGGGCGCGGCGGCGCTCACCGAGCGGGCGCAGGCCGCGCTCGGCTGCAAGTTGCACGAAACCAGCGCCGACGGCGCCTTCACGCTGGAGCCGGTGTACTGCCTCGGCCTGTGCGCGCTCGCGCCGTCGGCGTCCCTCGACGACGAAGTGCACGCGCGCCTGACCCCCGCGGCGCTC
>JAKANT010000182.1 GCA_021823635.1 Pseudomonadota bacterium | reverse complement strand
GTGCGTCAGCGCGATGATCGCGGTGTTGGTGTCGGGGCGGAACTCGACCACGGTGTCGTCCGGCATCGTGCGCACCAGCGTCGTGCCGGGCACCAGCCAGCCATCCGCGTATTCCTCGCGCGGATCGCAGATCGTCACCTGATAGTCCAGCGCCAGTGCGATCTGGGCGACGAAGTGCGTCAACTGGCCGGCGCCGATGATCAGCAACCGCCAGCGCGGTCCGTGCACCGAAACCAAGCGCTCGTCGTCCACCGACAGCACGTCGGTGCCGCGGCCGTCCTGCAGCGTGACCTGGCCGGTTTTCAGATCGAGCGTGCGTATCGTCTGCGATCCGCCTTGAACGCGCGCCAGCAATTCGCCGATGCGCGACTTCTCGGACAGCGGTTCCAGCACCAGCTCTATCGTGCCGCCGCAGGGCAGCCCGAAACGGAACGCTTCCTCCGCGGTGACGCCGTAGGTCACGCGCTGCGGCCCGTTGGCGGCCACATCGCCCGCGCGCACGCGGTCGACCAGATCGTCCTCGATGCAGCCGCCGGAGACCGAGCCGACCACCAGCCCGTCGTCGCGGATCACGACCAGCGAACCGACCGGGCGCGGCGCCGAACCCCAGGTGCGCACGATCGTTCCCATCACGGCGCGCCGGCCGGCGCGCAACCATTCGTCCGCCTTCTTCAGCACTTGAACGTCGACGCTGTCCATAGCCCATCCTATAGCCGGTCATAGCGAGGATGCGCGTACTTTACTACCGCGGCCGTCGATATGGGCGCGCAACGACGCCGGCCGCGATTCGCCGCACGGCTACGGCCGGCGTCGGTGGGAGTGCGCGCAGCCTTCCCCTCAGTTGGGGTCCCGCTGCACGGTCTCGAGGAAGGCCAGGATCTTGTCGATCTTCTCGGCGCTCAGCGCGTCTTTCCACGTCGGCATCCCCTTGTCGGAGCGCCCGTTGCGGATCGTGGTGAGCGCCACTTCGGGCCATTTGTCCGCGTAGCGGATGCGCAGCCGGCGCAGATCGACGCGCTGCTCGGCGCTCTGCGCGTTTTGCGCGTGGCAGTGCGAGCAATGCACGTTGAACTCGAGCCGGCCTTCGCCGATCGCCTCGCGGTTGCCCGAGTAGGGGTTGCGGTGTCCGGGCAGGGCGTCGCTGGCGGTGGCGACGGCCTGCGCATACATGACCGGGGCGGCGGCGGTCAGCGGCACCGGCGCGGCGAGCGGAAAGCCGTACTTCTCGGCCAGTGTCCGGATCTCGGCGCCGAGCGCGTCGATCGCGGCGTCCAGCCGGGCCTTGAGCGCCGCGTCTTCGGCGCGCACCGCGAACACGGCTTCCCATTGCATGCCTTCGCCCGCGACCGGCACGACTTTCAGGCCGCCGTTGCGACGCGAGTAGTCGCCGGCGAGCGGCCCCCACACGAACGCCAAATCCGCTTCGCGGCCCACGGCGGCCAGCGCCTCCTCCGCGGTGCGAAAGGTGACGGCGGCCAGGTCGCGTTGCGCGAGCACGAGTTGCGGCGGCGTGTTGAACTGCACTGCCACCTTGCGCCCGCGCAGGTCGTCGAGCGAAGCGACCGAAACGCCGGCCGGCACCACCAGCGCGTAGCCGACGCGGACGAAAGGTTTGGACAGCAAAGCTTGTCGTCCCATGTAGCCGCGGTCGTTCGGCAGTCCGACGAACGCGTCGCACTGCTTGGCGAGCAAGGTGTTGCGCACCGCTCGCTTGCCGTAGTGGGTCAGCCACCAGGTGAACTGAGGCTGGGCGCCCAAGTGAGCGGCGATGCGCTCCGCCACCTCGACGTACAGGCCGCGGCCCTGCCCGGGCGCCGGCTTCTCGACCGAGAACGGCGGGTTGTCCGGATCGGCGCAGAAACGCAGCGGCGCGGTCTGCGCCGCCGCGGCAGGCAACAAGCTGGCGGCGGCCAGCGCCGCCAGCGCAACGACTCCAGTCTTTTTCACTTGCCCAACTCGAACACGAACAGCGTGCCGCCCTCGGGGCTGGCGTTGACCATCTTTTCTCCCAGCGGCCCGAGGAAGGCTGGGATCGTGAACGTGCGTCCGGAGACGACCGCCACGTATTGCTTGCCGTCCACCGTGTAAGTGATCGGCGCCGCGCTGATGCCCGATCCGGTATTGAACTTCCACAGCGTCTTACCGGTCTTGGCGTCGAGCGCGTAGAACCAGCCTTTCAGATCGCCGTGGAACACCAGCCCGCCGGCGGTCGACAATGCGCCGCCGAGGTACAGCAGGTCGTTCTTGTTGCCCCAGACCTTCTTCTGGTTCACCGGGTCCCAGGCGATGAACTCGCCCAGATGTCCGCCGGGACCGGCTTTGCCCAGATCGAAGTCAACCGCGAGGTAGAACGCGCCGCGCTTGTATTGCGGCTCCACGCCCATCATGTCCATGCACAGATTGAGGGTCGGGATGTAGACGAGCCCGGTCTGCGGGTTGTAGCTCATCGGCTGCCAGTTCTTACCTCCCAACAGGTTCGGGCACACATCCTTCGCCCATTGCTTCAGCCGCGGGCGCTTGACCGGGTCTTCGATCGGCCGCCCGGTCTTCATGTCGATGCCCTTGGCCCAGTTCACGTGCACGAACGGCGCCGCCGAGATCAGTTCGCCGGTCTTGCGGTTAAGCACGTAGAAGAAGCCGTTGCGGTCGGCCTTCATCGCCACCGGCACTTTCTGCCCCTTGATCGTCAGGTCGGCGAGCACCAGCTCGTTGACGCCGTCGTAGTCCCAGGCGTCGTGCGGCGTGCCTTGGAAGTGCCAGACCAGTTTGCCGGTGTCCGCATCCAGCGCCAGCGTCGTCGCCGAATACAGGTTCGTGTACGGCCCGATGTCCGACGAGTCGTTGCCGCGCACCGATGCGCCCCACGGCGACGGGTTGCTGGTGCCGTAGTAGATCAGGTTCAACTGCGGGTCATAGGAGCCGATGTGCCAGGCGACGCCGCCGCCGAACTTCCACGAATCGCCTTTCCAGGTCTCGTTGCCTTTCTCGCCCGGTCCGGGGATGGTCCAGAAGCGCCACACCTCCTTGCCGGTGGCCTGGTCGTAGGCGGCGATGAAGCCGCGTGCGCCGTATTCGCCGCCGCCGAATCCGGTGACGACCAGATTCTTGACCAGCAGCGGCGGCGACGTGATGACCGAGCCCTGCGTGTAGTCGATCACCTGCGTCTTCCAGACCTCCTTGCCGGTCGCGGCATCCAGCGCCACCAGGTGGCCGTCCAGCCTGCCGACGAACACGCGGCCGTTCGCGTAGGCGACGCCGCGGTTGTTCACGTCGCAGCACGCGTACTGCTCGATGCCCGCCGGCACCTCCGGCGAATAGCGCCACTTCACCTCGCCGGTCTTGGCGTTGACCGCGAATACGTTCTTGGGCCCGTGCGAGGACGTCACGAACATCGTGTCGCCGATGACGAGCGGCGTGGATTCCTGAGAGCGCAGCGAGCCGAGCTGCAGCGCCCAGGCGACCTTCAGATCCTTGACGTTGCCGGTGTGGATTTGTTTCAGCTCGCTGAAGCGCCGGTTGCCCGGATCCCCTCCGTACACCGGCCAGCCCTGCTGGGCGGCGACCGCGCCCGCGGCCGCCAGTCCCAGCGCCAGTGCGGCGGTGCGCAATGCTGGATTTCGACTCATGGTGTCTCCTCGGAAATAGTGTCGCTGCGGCGTTGTCGGAATGACCGGCGCAAGGACGGTGTGTGCCGAAATGCGCGCAGCTTGATACAGCTCGAGCAAGCTGCGTGCCCACTCGGTTCGCTCAGTCAAGGCCGCTTGGCGGCGTCGCGTTGCTGCGTTTCGTGACATTGCTCGAACGCGTGACATCGCCGGCCGCGGTCGATCGGCGCGCGAGGTGGCGATAGATCGTGTTGCGGCTGATGCCGAGCACGCGGGCTGCGGCAGACACGTTGCCTGCATGTTCGGCCAGTGCGTTTTCGATGGCCGCAAGCTTCAGGCTACCGAGCGGCGCGGCAGCGGGCGGCTTCGGCGGCGGCGGCGACGGCGCGGCGTCCGCGAGCTCTTCGAGGAAATCCTCCGGCAGATGCTCGAGCCGCAGCTCGCGGCCGCCGTCGAGCATCGCCACCGCGGTGCGCAACAGCGCGGCGAGCTGGCGCACGTTGCCGGGCCAGCGGTAACGCTTGAAGGCGGCGAGCACGTCGGGCGCGACGCGCACGCCGGCGCCGTCTGCGCCGAGCGATCGCAGGATGCGTTCGACCAGCGCCTCGAGGTCGGTGCGTTCCCGCAGCGGCGGCAGCGTCACCGTCAGGCCGTTCAACCGGTAATAGAGATCCTCGCGGAACGCGCCGGCGGCGATCGCGTCCTTCAGCCGGCGGTGCGTCGCGCACACGAGCGCGACGTCCACCGGTTGCGTGCGCGTGCTGCCGAGCGGCGTCACCACCCGTTCCTGCAGCACGCGCAGCAGCCGCGCCTGCAGCGCCAGCGGCATGTCGCCGATCTCGTCCAGGAACAGGGTGCCGCCGTCGGCCTGCACGATCTTGCCCGGGCAGCCGCGTTTGCGTGCCCCCGTGAAGGCGCCTTCCTCGTAGCCGAACAGCTCGGACTCGATCAGCCCTTCCGGAATCGACGCGCAGTTGACCGCGACGAAAGGCCCGCGTGCGCGCGGCGAGGCATCGTGGATCGCGCGCGCCAGCAGTTCCTTGCCGGTACCCGTCTCGCCTTGGATCAGGATCGGGATGTCGCGGCCCACCACGCGCCGCACGCGGTTGATGACCGCCTTGACCTGGGCATCGCCGGTGTCGAGTGCCTCCAAAGCGCCCGCCGCGGCCGGCCGCCCGCGTTCCGGCTTCGGCGCGGCCTCCGCGGGTTCGAGCGCGCGCGGGTGCACGGTCGGCTGCGCCGCGCCCGCGTGCACCCGCGCCAGCACGCGCACCCCGGTGGGCAGCGTGAGCGTGACCGGGCGGTCCAGCCGCACGGCCAAT
>JAKANT010000181.1 GCA_021823635.1 Pseudomonadota bacterium | reverse complement strand
CCGAGCAACTGAAGCGCGCGTTGGCCGAGGCGGGCGAAGACATCCAGTTGCCGGTCTACGCGCTACTGCTCGATGCGGGCGAGGGGACCGAGGCGGCGTATCTGAGTTTCGAGCGCGCCCGTGATGATGACGACGGCGTCTGCGAGGTCGCGCCGGCGCATCCGCTGGCCGGTCTGGCGCAGGCCGTCGGCGCCCGGCTGCACGCCGATCTGCAGCGCATCGCAGACGGCGCGCCATTGCCTGCGCACGCAGCGCCGTCGGCGTGCCAGTACTGCGAAATGCGCGGGCTGTGCCGGCGCGACTACTGGGAGCACGGGCCCGACGCATGAGCGAATTCTTGGCCGACGAGCGGCCGATCGACGGGGCCGAGTTCACGCGCCGCGCCTGCGACCCGACCGCCAGTGTGGTGGTCGAAGCCTGTGCCGGCAGCGGCAAAACCTGGCTGCTGGTCGGCCGCATCGTGCGGCTGCTGCTCGCGGGCAGCGCGCCGGGCGAGGTCCTGGCGATCACGTTCACGCGGCGTGCCGCGCAGGAAATGCGGGCCCGGCTGCTGCGCGACCTGCATGACCTGGCGCAGGCCGACGACGCGGCGGCGGTGGAGTTCCTCGCCGCGCGCGGGATGGAGCGGGAGACGGCGCGCGCGTCGGTCGGCCGGGCGCGCGCCTTGTACGAGGCGGTTCTCACCGCGCGCGTGCCGCTGACGATCGACACCTTCCACGGCTGGTTCTGGCGACTGCTGGCGCGTGCGCCGCTCGCGAGCGGGGTGCCGTTTGCACCAACGCTGGCCGAGACGACCGGCCGGCTGCGCGCCGACGCCTGGCTTCACTTCACCGCGGCGCTGGCGCGCGCCGATCACGCGGCCGAGCGCGCCCATTGGGAGCGCCTGATCGACATGGTCGGCGAAGAATCGGCGCGCAACCTGCTGATGCAGATGCTGGACAAGCGCGCCGAGTGGTGGAGCTTCGCCGCCGGCGACGAAGGTCGGGCCGTCGAGCGCGCGCTGGCGCCGTTTGCCGTGCGCGGCGAGGACCCGCGCCGCCGCCTGCGCGCGACGAGCTTTCCAGCGGCGCTGCGCGAATTGGTGCGGCACTGCCAGCGTTTGCCGGGCGGCGGCGCGCAGGTCCAGAAATTCGTCGAAGCCGCTTCGCAGTGGCTCGATGCGCCGGCGACCGACCCAGCAGGCGATTTCGCCGCCGCGCGCGCGCTGCTGCTGACGGACGAAGGCACGCCGCGCAAGGCGCTGGCGCCGGATACGGTCGGCAAGAAGCTCGCGCGAGACGGCGACGCCTACGCGCGCGCGCACGCCGATGCCTGCGACGCGTTGCAGCGTGTCGAAGCCGACCTGCGCGTCTGGCGCGCCTTTCGCTTGAACGAAGCGGCGCTTGCCTGCGGCCGGCTGCTGATCTCGATCTACCAGCGACTGAAGGGCGCGACGCTCGACTTCACGGATCTGGAGTGGCACGCACACCGCCTGCTCGCCGACCCCGATTGCGCCGCGTACATGCACGCGCGGCTCGATGCGCGCTACCGGCACCTGCTGCTCGACGAGTTCCAGGACACCAATCCGTTGCAGTGGCAGGTGCTGCAATCGTGGCTGGCGGCCTACGATGGCAGCGGCGGGCGGCCGACCGTGTTCGTCGTCGGCGACCCGAAGCAATCGATCTACCGCTTCCGGCGCGCCGATGCGCGCGTGTTCGACGCCGCGCGCGAGTTGCTGCGGCGGGATTACGGCGCGATTTGCCTGCGCACCAACGTCACCCGGCGCAATGCGAGCGCGCTCATCGCGATGCTCAACCGCGTGCTGGCGGGCGCCAACCCGCTGTATCAGCCGCACAGCACGCGCAGCGCCGATGCCGGCGCCTTCGTGCTGCTGCCGCCCGTGGCCAAGGCCGGCAGTGCGCCGGTGCGCGACGGGCTGCGCGACGTGCTGACCGAGCCGCGCGCCGAGCGCGACGACGACGCGCGTTACCGCGAAGGCCGCCTGCTGGCGCAGCAGATCGCGCACTGGGTGGGCCGGCTGACCGTGCGCGAGGACGGCGGAGGGCGCGCGGCGCGCTGGTCCGACGTCCTGCTGCTGGTACGCCGGCGCACGCATCTGGCCGACTACGAGCGCGCGTTGCGCGATGCCGGGGTGCCCTTCGTCAGCGACCGCAGCGGCGGGCTGCTGGCGACGCTGGAGGCCGACGACCTGATCGCGCTGCTGCAATTCCTGACGACGCCGTTCGACGACCTGAAGCTCGCGCACGCGTTGCGCGCGCCGATCTTTTCCGTCGGTGACGACGACCTGCTGCAACTGGCCGAGGCGCCGGGTTCGACCTGGTGGCTGCGGCTGCAAGCGCTCGGTGCCCGCGCATCGCCGGCGCTGGCGCGTGCGCGCGAGCTGCTGGCGCGCTGGCGGCAGGCCGCGGCCGTGCTTCCGGTGCACGACCTGCTCGACCGCATCTACTTCGAGGCCGACCTGCGGCGCCGCTACGCCGCCGCCGCGCCGGCCGCGGCGGCGGCGCAGGCGCAGGCCAATCTGGACGCCTTTCTCGAGCTGGCGCTGGCGATCGACGCCGGCCGCTATCCGAGCCTGCCGCGCTTCATCGACGAGCTGGCGCGGCTGAAGCGATTCGCGACCGAGGAAGCGCCCGACGAAGGCCCGGCCGATACGGGCGACGCGGTGCGCGTGATGACGATCCACGGCGCCAAGGGGCTGGAAGCGGAGATCGTCGCTCTCGCCGACGCGCACGCCCACCCCGGCGCCGATGCGGAGGGCGTGCTCGTGGTCTGGCCGCCGCAGCGGGCGGCACCCGAGCATGTATCGCTCGTCGCGCGCGGCGCAGCCGCGCGCGACGAAGCGCGCGCGCACTGGTTCGACGAAGAAGAACGGCTGCGCACGCAGGAAGACTGGAATCTGCTTTACGTCGCCGCCACGCGCGCACGGCAGGTGTTGATCGTTTCCGCCTGCGACGGCGGCCGCCGGCAGGACAGTTGGTACGAGCGGCTGCGCGCGGCGCAGGACTTGTCGCACGCGCCGTCCGAGGCGCCGGCCCCGTCGGTGGCGCCTGCGCCGCGCGCGGTCGCCGACTTCCTGCCAACGCCGCTTCCGACCGGACGGCGCAGCCCGGCCGCCCCCGAGTCGGAGCCGCTGCGGCTCGGCCGCGCCTGGCACGCGCTGCTCGAACGAGGCGCTGCCGCAGCGCCGGCGGCAATCGCGCGCGCGCATGACCTGACGGCCGAGCAAGCGCGCCAGGTGGTGGACGCCGCGGCGCGCGTGCGCACCGCGCTTCCGCATCTGTTCGAGGCAGGCGAGGCGGAGCTGGAACTGATGAGCGCCGAGGGCGAATTGCTGCGGGTGGACCGCCTGGTCGAACGCGACGATGCGCTCTGGATCGTCGACTTCAAGTGGCGCGTGACGGCCGCCGAAAGGCCACAGTACGAAGCGCAGGTCAGGCGCTATGCGCGGGTGCTGGCGTCGATCCGCGACGACAAGCCGATTCGCGCCGCATTGGTGACGGCCGATGCGGCGCTCATCGAGATCGACCTTGGTGCCGGTGACGGTGCGCCGCCGTCGGCCGCGGAGCCGCTTTGAGCCCGCTTTCGCCGCGCGCGCTTTGGCTGCGATTGTTTCTACCGTTCGCGGCCGGCTATCTGCTGTCGTACCTGTTTCGCACCTCCAATGCGGTTATCGGTCCGGTGTTGGCCGCCGAACTGGCGTTGCCCGACCATGCATTGGGACTGCTGACCAGCACCTACTTCCTCGCTTTCGGCGCCGCGCAATTGCCGCTCGGCATGCTGCTGGACCGCTATGGGCCGCGGCGGGTCGAGGCGGCGCTGCTCGCCGTGGCGGCGTGCGGCGCGGTGTGGTTCGCGCTGGCCGAGGACCTGGCGGGGCTTGCGTGGGCGCGGGCACTGATCGGCCTGGGTGTGTCGGCGTGCCTGATGGCGGCCTTCAAGGCGTTCAATGAATCGTTCCCGGCCGAACGCCAGTCGGCGCTGATCGGATGGATCATGTCGGCGGGCGGTCTGGGCGCGGTGGTGGCCGCGCAACCGTTGGCGGCGGCGATCGGCATCGCCGGCTGGCGCGGTGTCACGCTCGGGCTGGCCGCGGTCACGGTGCTTGTGGCGCTTGCGCTCTGGCTGGCGGTGCCGGAGCGGGTGCGGCCGCGGCATGGGCTCGGCTGGGCCGGTCAGATCGCCGGTGTCCGACGCGTGATGACCGATCGCACGTTTTGGCGCTACGCGCCGATGGTGACGATGGCGATCGGCGGCTTCATGGCGATCCAGGGGCTGTGGGTATCGCGCTGGCTGGCGGAGGTCGAGGGTTTGAGCCGGGCTCAGATCGCGCGCGAGCTGACGCTGCTCAATGGCGCGATGTTGGCGGGCTGCCTGTTCATGGGCTTTGCGATGACGCCGCTGATTCGGCGCGGCATCGGCGAGCCGACGGTGCTCAACGCGGTGGCGATCGCCGTCGTGCTGCTGTTTGCCGCCATCAACGCGGTTGCCGGTACCGGCTCGACCTGGCTGTGGGCGCTGCTCGCCTTCGCCTACCCGCTGTGCAATGTGGCGTACGCGATCGTGTCCAAATCGCTGCCGCTCGAATTGTCCGGGCGCGCCAACACGGCGCTGAATCTGGCCGCGTTCATCGGCGCCTTCGGCCTGCAATGGGGCATGGGCGCGCTGGTGGACCTGTTGCAGTCGCTCGGCCGCGATACGGGTAGCGCGTATCGCTTCACGTTCCTGCTGGTGCTGGCGCTGCAGGCGATGGCGGTGATCTGGATGCTGCTTGCCGGTCGCGCGCGCGGCGCGCGCGACCGTGCGAGCGACTGATACCATTCGCGGCGGCGGGCCCCCTCGCATGATGGTGCCGTGAACCTGGTCAGGTCGGGAACGAAGCAGCCACAGCGGATTTCCTTCAGTGCCGAGGACAAGGCTCGCCTCTGCGCCCTGCGGGCGGCGAGGCGAGGC
>JAKANT010000180.1 GCA_021823635.1 Pseudomonadota bacterium | reverse complement strand
CGCCGCGGGCCGCCTGCCGCGCGGTCTGCCCGGCAACCGGCTGGCGATCGTCACCAACGGCGGCGGCGCCGGCGTGCTCGCCGCCGACGCCGCCGCCGAAGCCGGCGTGGCGCTGGCCAAGCTGTCGGCCGAGACGCTGCAGCGGCTCAACGAGGTCTTGCCGACCACGTGGTCGCACGCCAATCCGGTCGACATCATCGGCGACGCCGACAGCGCGCGTTTCGCGCGCGCGCTGCAGATCCTGCTCGCCGACGACGGCAACGACGGCGTGCTGGTGCTGTTCTGCCCGACGATCCGGCTCGACGCGCAGGACACCGCGCGTGCCCTGCTCGAGGTCGCGCGCGCGAGCGACAAACCGGTGGTCAGCGTCTGGCTGGGCGAGCACGAGGCCGGACGCGGCGGCGCGGTGTTCAAGGAAGCCGGTCTGCCGGCGCTGACCAGCCCCGAGCGCGGCGTGGAATCGTTCTCGTACCTGGCCCGTTTCGTGCGCCATCGCCACCTGCGGCTGCAGGTGCCGCCGCCGCACGTCGACGAGTTCGAGCTGGACGTCGCCGGCGCGCGGCGCATCGTCGAACGGGCGCTCGTCGCCGGGCGGGCGCTGCTCGACGAGCAGGAGTCGAAGCAGCTGCTCGACTGTTTCGGCATCGCCACCGTGCCGACCCGGCTCGCCACCAGCCCCGAGCAGGCGGTGCAGGAAGCGGAGGCGATCGGTTACCCGGTGGTGGTCAAGGTCGTCGCTGCCGGCGTCACGCACAAGAGCGAGGTCGGCGGCGTGGCGCTCGATCTGCGCAGCGCAGCCGAAGTGACGCGCGCCTTCGAGACGATCCGCGCCAACGTCGCCGCGCGCGCGCCAGCGGCGCGCTTTATCGGCGTGCAGGTGCAGCCGATGATCCGGCGCCCGCATGGGCGCGAACTGATCGTCGGCCTTGCGCGCGATGCGACGTTCGGCCCGGTGATCACGTTCGGCGCCGGCGGCATCGCGGTCGAGGTATTCCGCGATTCGGCGGTGGCGCTGCCGCCGCTGAACCGCTTCCTGGCGCAGGAGCTCGTCGCGCGCACGCGGGTGGCGAAGATGCTGGATGCCTTCCGCGGCCTGCCGGCGGTCGATCTGGACGCGCTGATCGGCGTGCTGCTGAAGGTCTCGGAGCTGGCGTGCGAGCTGCCGTGCATCGCCGAGCTGGACATCAATCCGCTGCTCGCCGACGAAACCGGCGTGCTGGCGCTCGATGCGCGCGTCGTGCTCGGCGACGGACCGCTCGCGCCGGACGCGCGCTATTCGCACCTGGCGATCCATCCGTACCCGAAACACCTGGCGCGCGCCACGCGTCTGCGCAGCGGCGAGACCGTGCTGCTGAGGCCGATCCGCCCCGAGGACGCCGCCGCCGAGAAGCGCTTCGTCGCGCGCCTGTCGAGCAAAACGATCTACATGCGCTTTCATGCGCCGATGCGCGAGCTGACGCTGGAGCGGCTGGTGCGCTACACGCAGATCGACTATGACCGCGAGATGGCCTTCGTCGCGGTCGACGCGCGCGACGGCGACGGCGACGGCGCGGAGATCCGCGGCGTGGCGCGCTACACGCGCAACCCGGACGGCGCGAGCGCCGAGTTCGGCATCGTGGTCGAGGACGCCTGGCAGGGGCGCGGGCTGGGCAACGCCTTGATGACGGCGCTCGAGGCATGCGCCCGCGAGCGTGGCGTCAGCGAGCTGGTCGGTTACGTGCTGGCGGAAAACGACGACATGGTGCAACTGATGACCGACCGCGGCTACGACGCGCGCCGCGACGAGGATCCGGCCGTGATCCGGTACGTGAAGAACCTGAATCCCGCGGCCGCGGCGGCCGCCGGCGACGAGCGCGGCGCGCAGCGCAGCGGTGCGGCGGAGAAGGTCTGATTGGAAAGCGCCGACTGCGTAGTCGTGGGTGCGGGCGTGATCGGGCTGGCGATCGCGCGCGCGCTGGCGCGCGCCGGGCGCGAGGTGCTGGTGCTCGAGCGCGCGCATGCGATCGGCACCGAAACCAGCTCGCGCAACAGCGAGGTCATCCATGCCGGCATCTACTACCCGCCGCACCTGGCCAAGGCGCGCTGGTGCGTAGCCGGCCGGCAGATGCTGTATCGCTTCTGTGCCGAGTACGGCGTGCCGCACCGCCGCTGCGGCAAGCTGATCGTCGCCACCGACGAGGCGCAGTTGCCGCAACTCGAGCGACTGCGGCAGCAGGCCCTTGCCAACGGCGTCGACGACCTGCGCTTTCTCGACCGCGACCGGGTGCGCGCGCTCGAACCCGAGGTGCGTTGCGTCGGCGCGCTACTGTCGCCGTCGAGCGGCATCATCGACAGCCACGCCTACATGCTCGCGCTGCAGGGCGACGCCGAGCGGCACGGCGCGACGATCGCCTTCGGCACGACCGTCGTCGGCGGCCGTGCCGGCGGCGACGGCATCGAGCTTCACACCGAAGGCGCGCAGCCGTTTGCGCTGCGTGCGCGCACGGTGGTGAACAGCGCGGGGCTGGGCGCGCAGCGGCTGGCGCGCTCGATCGAGGGAGTGCCGGCGCAGACCGTGCCGCCGCTTTTCCTCGCCAAAGGCAACTACTTCGTGCTCGCCGGCCGCAGCCCGTTCTCGCGGCTCGTCTATCCGCTGCCCGAGCCAGGCGGACTGGGCGTGCACGTGACGATCGACCTGGCCGGGCAGGCGCGCTTCGGCCCCGACGTCGAATGGGTCGAGTCGATCGACTACGCGGTCGATGCGTGCCGCGCCGAGCGCTTCTACGCCTCGGTGCGCCGCTACTGGCCGGCGCTCGCCGACGGGCTGCTTGCGCCCGGCTATGCCGGCATCCGGCCGAAGATCGAAAAGCCCGGCGGCTCGAACACTGACTTCCTCATCATGGGCCCCCGCGAGCACGGCGTGGCGGGACTGATCAACCTGTTCGGCATCGAGTCGCCCGGCCTGACCGCGTCGCTGGCGATCGCCGAGTACGTCGCGCAGATCGCGGCCAGCTGACGCACCGTCGATACAATCGCGCCAACCTCGGGAAAACGGTCCGATGCGCCGCCTCCTGCTCGCGTTCGCCGCACTGCTCGTCCTTGCGCCGGCGATCGCGCAGACCGATGCGCAAGGCGCGAAGCGCGGTTTCTTCTGGGAGGCGCGCAAGGGCGAGCAGCGGGTGTATCTGCTGGGCACGATCCACGTCGGCCGCGCCGAGTTCCATCCGCCGCACCCGGATTACCTGCGCCGGTTCGACGAAGCCGCCGCGATCGTCGTCGAGGCCGACGTGTTCGACGCCGAGCGCGTGGCCGAGGCGATCCAGAAAACGGCGCTTTATCCGGACGGCGATCCCGGTCTCGACAAGCGGCTCAGCGACGAGCAGAAGAACCGCGTGACGGCGCTTGCCGACCGCTTCGGGCTCGACCCGGCGCGCATCTGGCGCATGAAGCCGTGGATGGCTGCCAACACGTTCATCATCCTGCAGGCGGCGAGCCTCGGCTTCAATCCGGCGTATGCGACCGAGGCGTTCCTGTTCCAGTACGCGACCGCGCGCGGCAAGCCCTTGCTGGAGATCGAATCGATCGACGCGCAGTTGGCGATCTTCGAGCGCGTCGACACCGCCACCCAGATCGCGTACCTGGAACAGGCGGTGAAGGGCATCGAATCGGGGGACGCCGAGCGCGAAGTGCGGCGCATCGTCGCCGCCTGGGAGAAGCGCGACGCCGCCGAGGCCGAGCGGCTGATCGGCGACATCCGCAAGGCACAGACGGCCGGCGAGCGCTTCGTCGCCGAGCAGCTGTTCGACGCCCGCCACGCGCGCATGGTTCAGGCCATCGAACGCTTCGCCGCCAGCGGCAAGCTGCATCTGGTCGCGGTCGGCGCGCTGCACTACTTCGGCCCGAACGGTCTGCTCGAGCTGTTGCGCGCGCGCGGTTACACGGTCGCGCCCGTGCAATGACCGCTCATTGCGGCCAGAACAGATAGGCGTCCATCGCCAGCACCCCGCTATCCACGCCGGCGTCGAGCCGCTCGGCGCGCGCCTTGTCGCCGGCGGCGCCCAACGCGACGAACAGCGGCAGGAAGTGCTCCGGGGTCGGATGCGCGCGGCGCGCGTGCGGCGCCAGTTCGGTAAAGCGCGTCAACGCGGCGCGATCGTTTTCGCGCAGACGCTGATCGACCCAGCGCCGGAATTCCTCGACATAGGCAACCGCGCCGCCTTCGGCAATCGCGCGGCCGGCGCCCTGGTTGTGCATCCACTCACCGAGGTTGTGCGTCATGTGGCCGGAGCCGATGACGAGCACGCCTTCGGCGGCCAGCGGCGCCAGTGCGGCGCCCAGCCGCAGGTGGTGCGCGGCAGCGAGCGTCGGCTGCACCGACACCTGCGCCACCGGCACATCGGCCTGCGGAAACATGTGCAGCAACGGCACCCAGGCGCCGTGGTCCAGCCCGCGGCAGCCATTGGCGGTGACGACGAAGCCGGCCTGCCTCAGCAATGCCGCCGCGCGCAGCGCCACCTCTGGCGCGCCGGGGGCCGGGTAGCGGATCGCGTACAACGCGCGCGGAAAGCCGCCAAAGTCGTGGATCGTCTCCGGATGCGGCGCGGTCGACACCATCGGCAATTCGGTTTCCCAGTGCGCCGAGGCGACGAGGATCGCCCGCGGCCGCGGCAGCCGTTGCGCGACCGCGGCCCACACCTGGCCGGCGCGGCCCGCCTCGAGCGCGTGCATCGGCGAGCCGTGGGAGAGAAACAGCGTGGGCAGCATCCGCGTTGCGGCAGCGGGCACCGGCCGCGGGCCGATGTCCGCGGCCGTCTCTTATTTCACGAGCCCTTCGGCCTTCAGCGCTTCCTGCACCGCCGGCCGGGCGGCGACGCGCTCGACGTACTGCTTGAGCGTTGGCCATTTGGCGAGGTCGATGCCGACATGGCGGCCCCAGCTCAGCACGGTGAACAAGGATGCGGCGGCCACCGAGAAG
>JAKANT010000179.1 GCA_021823635.1 Pseudomonadota bacterium | reverse complement strand
CCAGCCGCCATCGCGGCGTGGACATGGTGACGGTGGTGACCGAAGGCATCTTCTCGTACTGCAGCTTCAAGGTGAAGATCGATACCGACCGCTACCTTGGCCCCGAGCAGGCCACCGTGCGCCACGAGGGCGAAGCGGTCGGGCACGTCACCACGATCGAATACGGCTCGCAGTTTCTGTCATTGGGCGGCGTGCATCACCTGACCGGCGGCTCCAAGCGCGAAGGGCGCGTGACCTGCGAACTGATGCAAAAGCTCGGCAACCGCGAGGCGGTCGAGCTCGAGATCGAAGGCGGGGCGCGCCTGACCGTGCAGGCGGGACGGGCGCCGATCGTCAACGGCGTCGAGGAAGCGCGCATGCGGGTCGGCTGCGGCTCGGCGACGATCGGCATCTTCGCCAAGCAGTGGTACGGGCACGTCGACGAGGTGGTGGTGGTCGACGATCACATCACCGGCGTGCTGACCGAACACCAGGCCGGCAAGTGTCTGGACATGCCGCCGTCGGGCATCCGCATCCGCGGCCGCAAGAGCACCCCGGGGCGCTACTTCCAGGTGGCGAATCCCGGCACCGGCTGGGGCGGTACCGACATCAGCGATCCGCTGGCCATCGTCGAGGGCTGGGATCCGAAGATCGCGCGTCCGGGGCTGCGGTTGCTGATGGTCTCGACCACCGGCGAGCACGCCGAGTACTACGTGCTCGACGACGACCTGCGGCTGGTCAAGGCGCCGATGCCGGAGGCGGTGCGGCGGGTGGTCGATCGCATCGGCGAGAACTGCGAGCCGGCGCTCGCCACGGTGCTGTTCGTCGCCGGCGCCGGCGGAAGCTTGCGCGCGGGCGTGACCGAGAACCCGGTGCGGCTGACGCGCTCGATCAAGGACTTGCTGACGCGCGTGACCTGCGGCGGCGCGCCCGCCTACGTGTGGCCGGGCGGCGGCATCACGGTGATGGTGGACGTGACCAAGATGCCCGACAAATCGTTCGGCACGGTGCCCACGCCGGCGATCGTGGCGCCGATCGAGTTCACGATGCGGCGCGACGTGTACGCGGCGCTGGGCGGCCACGTCGATCGCATCCAGTCGCTCGAGCAGGTGCTGGCGCAGGCGAACCACCGGCTGATCGACTGGCTGCCGGACAACCCGTGGCCGCTGGCGCCGCAGGGCGACGGGCAATGAACGGGCCGGTGCGCGCGCGCTTTGCCGACGGCCGCTGGCATTTCCAGCACGGGCCGATCGATCTCGTGATCGGCGCCGAGGGCCGCGCGGCCGCGGTCGAAGCCGCAATCGAGGACTGCTGGGCGGCCTTCGGCGACGTGCTGCCCACCCTGGTCGCGGAGTTGCGCACGCTGCGCGCACCGTGCACCGCGCACACGCGCGCCGCCGGGCCGGTGGCGAGCCGCATGGTCGGCGCCTGCCGGCCGTACGCGCGCGACTTGGGCCTGTTCCTCACGCCGATGGCGGCGGTGGCAGGCGCCGTGGCCGACCATCTGATCCGCTGCTTCCATCGGCCCGGTGTGGCGCGCGCCTACGTCAACGACGGCGGCGACATCGCGCTGCACCTGACCGAAGGGCAATCGTTCGACATCGGCGTGGTCGCCGACATCGACGCGCCGCGCCTGGACGGCGCACTGCGCATCGAAGCGGGCGACCCGGTGCGCGGGGTGGCGACCTCGGGCTGGCGCGGCCGCAGCTTCTCGTTCGGCATCGCCGATGCGGTGACCGTGCTGGCGGCGGACGCCGCAGCGGCCGATGCGGCGGCCACGCTGATCGCCAACCACGTGAACGTCGAGGCACCGGGCATCGAGCGCGCGCCGGCCGACAGCCTGCGCGACGATACCGACCTGGGCGCGCGCCTCGTGACGGTCCGCGTGCCGCCGCTCGCCCCCGCGTTGGTGCACGAAGCCCTGCGGCGGGGCGAGGCGTTCGCGCGTTCCTGCCTCGAACGCGGATGGATTCACGCGGCGCTGCTCACATTGCAGGGCCGCTCGCGTATGCTCGACTCGACGACGATGGCCGCCCTCGCATGATCGACGTCCGCCGCTTGTGGACCCAGGTGGAGACGATCCACCACGAATTCGGCCCGCCGCCGCCGCGTCCGCAGCGGCGCGCGGCGATCGCCGCCGTGCTGACCAACCCGTACGCTGGCCGCTACGAGCCGAACATCGTGCCGTTCATGGAGGCGCTCAACCCGCTCGGCGTCGAGCTGGCACGCCGCCTGCTCGCGGCCCTGCAGGCGCGCGTCGAGGACATCGAGGGCTACGGCAAGGGCGCAATCGTCGGCGCCGCCGGCGAGCTGGAACACGGCGCCTGCTGGCACGTGCCCGGCGGCTACGGCATGCGCGAGGTGCTCGGCTACAAGAACGGGGTGAAGGGCGGCAACGCCAAGGCGATCGTGCCCTCGACCAAGAAGGTCGGTGCGCCCGGCACGAAGCTCGACGTGCCGATCACGCACATCAACGCCAGTTACGTGCGCAGCCACTTCGACGCGATCGAGGTGTACGTGCCCGGGCATCCGCATGCCGACGAGATCGTCGTGATCCTGGCGATGACCACCGGGCCGCGCGTGCACGAACGCGTCGGCGGGCTGCGCGCCAGCGAGATCAAGGGCGAGGACGGGTTGCGCTAGCGAGGGAGCCAATGGGCGCGGACATCCGCAAACTGGTGGTGGTGGTCGACGAAATCCGCAAGGAGATGGGGCAGCCGGTGGTGCCGCCGGCGCGGCGCGCGCTGGCGATGGCGGTGATCGCCAATCCGTACGCGGGCCGCTACGTCGAGAAACTCGATGCGCTGATCGACATCGGCGAAGAACTCGGCGGGCTGCTGGGAGCGAAATGCGTGGAAGCGCTCGGCATCGCGCCGGGCCAGGCCGAGAGCTACGGCAAGGCGGCGATCGTCGGCGAGGCGGGCGAGCTGGAGCACGCCGCCGCGATCCTGCATCCGAAGCTCGGCGCGCCGCTGCGCAAAGCGGTCGAGAAGGGCGCGGCGCTGGTGCCGTCGGCGAAAAAGATGGGCGGCCCCGGCACCGCGATCGACGTGCCGCTTGGACACAAGGACGCGGCGTACGTGCGCAGCCATTTCGACGCCATCGAGGCACGGGTGTCGGATGCGCCGCGCGCCAACGAGATCGTCGTGGCGGTGGCGGTGACCGCGAGCGGCCGGCCGCTGGCGCGCGTCGGCGGCTTGCAGAAGCACGAGATCAAGGGCGAGGACGGGTTGCGGTAGGGGAAAACCGATGGAGGCATCGATGAAGAAGACTCTGTTCGCGCTCGCCGCCGCCGCGCTGGCGGTGGGGGTGCAGGCGCAGACGATCAAGCTCGGCGAGCTGAACAGCTACAAGGCGCAGCCGGCGTTCCTGGAGCCGTACCGGAAAGGCTGGGAGCTGGCGGTCGAGGAGATCAACGCCGCCGGCGGCGTGCTCGGGCGCAAGCTCGAGGTGATCTCGCGCGACGACAACGGCAACCCCGGCGATGCGGTGCGGGTGGCCGAGGAGCTGGTGTCGCGCGAGAACGTGAGCCTGATCTTCGGTACTTTCCTGTCGCACATCGGGCTGGCGGTGGCCGACTTCGCCAAGCAACGCAAGGTCCTGTTCGTCGCCGCCGAACCGCTGACGGACAAGATCACGTGGCAGAACGGCAACCGCTACACGTTCCGGCTGCGCCCGTCCACCTACATGCAGGTGGCGATGCTGGTGCCGGAGGCGGCAAAGCTGAAGAAGAAGCGCTGGGCGGTCGTGTATCCGAACTACGAATACGGCCAGTCGGCGGTGGCCAGTTTCAAGCAGTTGCTGAAGGCCGCGCAGCCGGACGTCGAATTCGTCGCCGAACAGGCGCCGGCGCTGGGCCGCATCGACGCCGGCGCGGTGGTGCAGGCACTGGCCGATGCCAAGCCGGACGCGATCTTCAACGTGACGTTCGGCGCGGATCTCGCCAAGTTCGTGCGCGAGGGCAATACGCGCGGGCTGTTCAAGGACCGCGCGGTGTTCTCGCTGTTGACCGGCGAGCCCGAGTATCTGGATCCGCTGAAGGACGAGGCGCCCGAGGGCTGGTGGGTGACCGGTTACCCGTGGTACAGCATCCAGAGCAAGGATCACGACGCGTTCCTTCGCGCGTATCAGGCGAAGTTCAAGGAGTATCCGCGCCTGGGCTCGGTGGTCGGCTATGCGACCGTGCGCGCGATCGCCGACGCGATCAAGCGCGCCGGCAGCACCGACACCGAGAAAATGATCGCCGCCTTCAAGGGCCTGAAGACCTCTTCGCCGTTCGGTCCGATCGTGTTCCGCGCGATCGACCATCAATCGACGATGGGTGCGTACGTCGGCCGCACCGCCGTGCGCCAGGGCCGCGGCGTGATGGTCGACTTCCGCTACATCGACGGCGCGGCGGTGCTGCCGCCCGACGCCGAGGTGGCCAAGCTGCGTCCGGCGGACTGACGGCACCGATGTCGCGCCCGCGCGCCGAGGCCGCGCGGGCGCGGCGGTGCGCGCGCGACCAAACACGGACCACGGATCGGCTCGGTGTTCGCCAGTTTCGCGGTGCAGTTGCTCAACGGCCTGGCCGGCGCTTCGGCGCTGTTCCTGGTCGCGGTCGGGCTGTCGCTGATCTTCGGCGTCACGCGCATCGTCAATTTCGCGCACGGCTCGATGTACATGATCGGGCTGTACGCCGCGTATTCGCTGGTGCAGGCCTTCGGCGTCAGCGCGCTCGGCTTCTGGGGCGCGGTGTTCGTCGCCGCGCTGCTGGTCGGGCTGCTCGGCGCCGCCATCGAGATCGGCGTGCTCAGGCGCATCTACCGAGCGCCGGAGCTGTTCCAGTTGCTCGCCACCTTCGCCGTCGTGCTGATGCTGCGCGACGCGGTGCTGTACCTGTGGGGGCCGGAAGACCTGCTCGGGCCGAAGGCGCCGGGGCTGAAGGGCGCGGTCGAGATCCTCGGCCGCGGCTTCCCGGTCTACGACCTGTTGCTGATCTTCGTCGGCCCGCTGGTACTGGCCGCGCTGTGGCTGCTGCTGAAG
>JAKANT010000178.1 GCA_021823635.1 Pseudomonadota bacterium | reverse complement strand
AGGCGAAGCTAGTCTAGGTCACCACCGCGAACGCGATCACCGAGCCCAGCTCCAGCCCGATCACCGTGACCAGCGGAATCAGGATGTTCTTCAGCAGGTGCACGCCGATCACGCGCGAGCGCGGCAAGCCCTTCGCGCGCGCGAACTTGATGTAGTCGAGCAGTACCTGCTCGCGCACCTGCGCCCGCGTCAGCCGCACGATCAGGCTGAGCTTGAACAGCGCCAGGTTCAGCGCCGGCAGCAGCGCGTACTTCAGTCCCTCCCAGTGCAGGATCGACAGCTGCAGGCCGAGAAACTCCTGCGTCGGTCCGCGCCCGGTCGAAGGCAGCCAGCCCAACTGCACCGCGAACACCAGGATCAGCAGCAGCCCGACCCAGAACGTCGGCAGCGAAAAGCCGAGGATCGAACCGGCCATGATCGCGCGCGCGGCGATGGAATCGGGCTTCAGCCCAGCATACAGGCCGAGCGGGATGCCGAGCGTCACGGCGATCGCCATCGCCAGCGCCGCCAGCTCGAGCGTGGCCGGCATGCGTTCCAGGATCACCTGCAGGGCCGGGCGGCCGTAGACGAAACTGGTGCCGAGGTCGCCGCCGACGGCGCTGCGCAGGAAGATCCAGTACTGCTCGACGATCGGCTTGTCCAGCCCCAGCGCGGCCGCCGCGCGCGCGCGCTCGGCTTCGTCGGCGACCGGATTGACGAGGATCTCGACCGGGTCGCCGACTACGTACAGGCCGAAGAACACCAGCAGCGACGTGACGGCGAGCACGAGCGCGGTTTGCGCCAGGCGACGCAGGATGTAGACGCTCATCGCGTCTCAGCCGCGGCCGGCCGCGGTCACTTGCCCGGGCGCACGTCGAAGGCGTACGTGTATTGATCGGCCCGGCCGGTATAGGTGAGTCCCTTTTTCAGCGCCCACGAGCTGACCTCGTAGTGCACCGGCACGATCGCCTGCAGTTCGCCGATCGCCTTCTCCGCCGCCGCGGCCAGGTAGATGTTGCGCTTGCCGTCGTCGATCGTGGTGAGCGCGGTCGTGATCAGCGCGTCCACGCCGGCGTCCGAGAAGCGGCCGCGGTTGGCGGTGCCCATGCCGGCGGCGGCGTTGAAAGTGGCGATCAGCGCGCGCAGCGGCGAGGAAGTCTCCCCGGTCTCGGCGCCCCAGCCGGCGAGGAAAAACGAGAACTCGAGTTTCCCGGCGCGCGAGAAAAACACGCTGCTCGGCATCGCCTCCACCTTGGTGTCGATGCCGGCGCGGGTGAGGAACTGCGCCACCGCCTGCGCCACCTTCTCGTCGTTGATGTAGCGGTTGTTCGGCGTGTGCAGCGTGATGCCGAAGCCGTCCGCGAAGCCCGCCTCGGCGAGCAGCTTCTTGGCTGCGCCGAGATCCTGCTTCGGCGGCGGCAGGCGCTTGCTGGTGCCGGGAAAGCCGTCCGGCAGCAGCTGGCCGGCCGGTTGCGCCTGCCCTTCCATGATGCGCGAGGCGATCGCGTCGCGGTCCAGTGCGAGCGAAATGGCGCGCCGCACGCGAGCGTCCTTCAGCGGGTTTTTCTCCAGCGGCTTGCCGGCGCGGTCGGTGACGAAGGGCGAGCGGTCGCGGTCGCTGTCCATGTGCAGGTAGATCACGCGATTCGACACCGCGGAAGAAACGGTCACGCGCGCGTCCTTTTCCAGCCGCGCGATGTCGGCGGTGGGCACGCCCTCGATCATCTGCACGTCGCCGGCCAGCAGCGCCGCCACGCGCGCCGGCGCG
Source organism: Pseudomonadota bacterium (assembly GCA_021823635.1). GTDB lineage: Bacteria > Pseudomonadota > Gammaproteobacteria > Burkholderiales > Burkholderiaceae_F > JAKANT01. Next base: position 3,272 of record JAKANT010000178.1, on the reverse strand, counting down.
CTGCTGATCATGCGCATGCGCACCGTCTTCCAGTGCGGTTTCGGCCCCCAGTAGGCGTCGTTGCGTTCCAGCACCACGCGGTCGCCGGCCACGTACTCCTTGAACTTGAACGGTCCAGTGCCGATGAGCGCGCGCCCGGCATTGAAGTCGTCGGTCTTGGCGCTCTCGGCGATCGCCTTCGGAATCACGCGCACCGCCACCAGGTCGTTCGGCAGCAGCGGGTGCGGCCGCTCGGTGACGAAGCGCAGCGTGTGCTTGTCCACCGCGATCGCGTCCTTGATCGGGCGCGTATAGGTGGCGAAGGAGGCCGGGCTGTTCGGCACGTTCGGGATGCGCTTGAGCGTCGCCACCACGTCCTCGGCGGTGAACTCCTTGCCGTCGTGCCACTTGACGCCGCGCCGCAGCTTGAATTCCCACGTCGTCTCGTTGACCGCCTTCCACGATTCGGCCAGCCCCGGTTTCAGCTGCTCGCGCGCGTCCTTGTGTACGAGCTTGTCGAACAGGTGGTCGGCGACATTGTTGTTCGGCGACAGATTGTGGAAGTGCGGATCGAGCGAGGTGACCGGGGTGGACAGTCCGATCACCAGTTCCTGCGCTGCCGCAGACAGGACGTGGCCGGCGAGCAGCAGGACCGCGACTCGCCGCAGCGCGGCGGCAATACGGGGCATGGCGGTTCTCCTTGGTCCGTTCGCGTGCGCGGCATCGTATCGCAGCCGCGCGCCGATCATGCGAAAAGCAAGGTCGCGGCGCCGAGCGCGAAGAACAGCGCGGCCGCGATCCAGCGCATGATCTTCATGTCGATGCGCTGCGCCAGCCGCTCGCCCAGCCACACCGCCGGCACGTTGGCGATCATCATGCCGAGCGTGGTGCCGATCACCACCGCCGCCAGCGCGTCGAAACGCGCTGCCAGCGCCACCGTGGCGAGCTGCGTCTTGTCGCCCATTTCGACCAGGAAGAACGCCACCAGCGTGGTCAGGAACACGCTGCGGCTCGAGTATTCGCGCTCGCCGTCCAGACGGTCGGGCTTCAGCGCCCAGAGGCCGAAGGCGAAGAAGGAGGCGGCGACGATGAAGCGCAGCGTGGTCGGCGACGCCAGCGTTGCCAGCCACGCCCCGACCCAGCCGGCGAGGAAGTGATTGGCCGCGGTGGCGGCGAGGATGCCGAGCGCGATCGGCAGCCTGCGCTTCAGTTTCGCGGCCAGCACGAAGGACAGCAGCTGCGTCTTGTCGCCCATCTCGGCCAGCGCGACCAGGGCGGTGGAAATCAGAAAGGCTTCCAACGGGAGAACGCGGGGCCGGCGTTTGCGAGGGCGCGCAGTGTAGCGGCGGCCCGAGGGCGCGGGCGGGCTTTGCTATCGTCGCCCCATCGCTGACAACGCCGTCGCCGATGGGCTTGCCTCGAATCGCCGCTCTTTTCGTCTGCGCGGCCCTCGCCGGCTGCGGCAACGGCGGCACGCCGCCGTCGGGTTCGATCGACCCGCCCGCCCCGCCGCCGGCCGCGCTCGGTTATTCGCTGCGCTTCTTTGGCACCGGGTCGGGCGACCTCGACCGGGTGAAGATCCCGCTCGCCGATGCCGGCGGCGCTTCGCTGCCGGTCAACGTGGGCAGCGGCGACTTCACGATCGAGTTCTGGATCAAGGGGACGCTGCTCGACAACCCGACCACGCCGTGCACGCCGGGGCAGTTGCCGAAAGACGACTGGATCAACGGCGCGATCGTGATCGACCGCGACGTGTTCGGCGACGGCGATTACGGCGACTTCGGCATCGCGCTGTTCGGCGGGCGCGTCGCCTTCGGGGTGGCGCGCGGCGCCGGCGGCGCAACGCTGTGCGGGGCGGTGAACGTGCTCGACGGCAACTGGCACCACGTCGCGGTCACGCGCCGCCGCGCCGACGGCGAGATGAAGCTGTTCGTCGACGGCGTGCTGGATCGGCAGATCCCGGCCGACACCGGCACCAGCCTCGACGTCAGCTACCGCGTCGGCCGCCCGACCGCCTACCCGCAGTCCGACCCGTTCCTCGTGCTCGGCGCCGAGAAGCACAACTTGGCCGGCTATAAGTCTTTCCGCGGCCTGCTCGACGAACTGCGGCTCTCCACCGTCGTACGTTATCCAGGCAACTTCCTGCGGCCGACCGCGCCGTTCGTCGTCGACGGCAACACGGCGGCGCTTTATCACTTCGACGAGGGTGCAGGCACCGCCATCGCCGATGCGGCGGGCGCGAGCCCCGGCACGCTGAATCCTGCTGCGGCCGGTGCCGCCGCCCACTGGTCCACCGACACGCCTTTCTGAGCCCCATGTCCACCGACGTCTGTTTCGTTCGCTCGCTCGCGCACGTCGCGATCAAGGCCGACGACCTCGACAAGACGGTCGCGTTCTACGAACGCGTGCTCGGCCTGCGGCGCGTGCCGCGGCCGCCGTTTCCGTTTCCCGGCGCCTGGCTCGGCCGCGACGACGGCGACGCCATCGTGCATCTGTACGGCGGCGAGCGCGCGCGTGAGGAAGGCGGCGGCTTCGCGCGCGGCACCGGCCGCGTCGATCACGTGTCGTTCTGGGCGCGCGGCTACCTCGCGCAATGCGAGCGGCTGCAGCGCCACGGCCTGCCCTACCGCGATCAGCGGCCACCGGAGACGACGCTCGCGCAACTGTTCGTCTACGACCCCAACGGCGTGCTGCTGGAGCTGACCTACGACCTGCGCGACGAACCGGGCGCGCCGGCGGCCGCGCGCGGCGGTGAGCTGCGCTTCGATCCTTCGCTGTACGCGCAGTTCGCTTCGCCGCCGCGATGATCCGCCTGGGTGTCGATCTCGGCGGCAGCAAGATCGAGATCGCCGCGATCGACGATGCCGGCGCATTCTTGCTGCGGCGGCGCATCGCGTCGCCATCGGCCAGCTACGCGGCGATCGTCGAGGCCGTGGCGGCGCTGGTCGAGGGCGCGGAGCGCGACCTCGGCCGCCGCTGTCCGGTCGGCATCGGCACGCCGGGCTCGGTTTCGCGCGCCACCGGATTGCTGAGGAACTCCAACACGGTGTGCCTGAACGGCAAGCCGCTGCGGGCGGACCTGGAGGCGCGGCTCGGGCGCGAGATCCGGCTCGCCAACGACGCCGACTGCTTCGCGCTGTCGGAGGCGCTCAATGGCGCGGCCGCCGGTGCGCGTGTGGTCTTCGGCGTCATCCTCGGCACCGGAGTGGGCGGCGGCATCGTGGTCGATGGCCGCCTGCTCGACGGGCCGAACGGCATCGCCGGCGAATGGGGCCACAACCCGCTGCCGCTGC
>JAKANT010000177.1 GCA_021823635.1 Pseudomonadota bacterium | reverse complement strand
GGAGGTGAGGCTGAACCGGCGTGCCGCGCCGATGCTCTACCTGGACGTGGTGCCGGTCACGCGCCGCGCCGACGGCCGGCTGCACTTCGGCGGCGACGGTGAGGCGATCGAGTATGCGGTGCGCATGCGCCGCTTCGACGCCGCCGCGCAGCTCGACCGCCTGGCGCTGGCGGGCGGGCTCGATGCGGCGCTGATCGACCGGCTGGCGGGCGCCATCGCCGCGTTTCACGCGGCCTGCGAACCGGCGCCCAAGGAGAGCGACTACGGTTGCGCGCCGCAGGTGCGCGCCTGGACGGCAAACAGTCTGGCGCAGTTGCGCGCCCGCGTGCAGGATCCGGAGCTGCGCGAACGGATCGACCGTCTCGCGGCGTGGTGCGAAGAGCAGTTCGCGCGCCGCACCGCTGTCTTCGAGGCGCGCCGCGCTGCCGGCTTCGTGCGCGAATGTCACGGCGACCTGCACCTCGGCAATATCGCGCTGATCGACGGCGCGCCGGTGGCGTTCGACTGCATCGAGTTCAACGCCGAGCTGCGCTTCATCGACGTGATGAACGACGTCGCGTTCACCTGGATGGACCTGCTCGATTTCGCGCTGCCGCGGCTCGCGGCGCGCTTTTTGAACGGCTATCTGGAAGTCACCGGCGACTACGCCGGCTTGGCCACGCTGCGCTACTACGCGGTGTACCGGGCGCTCGTGCGCGCGCTGGTGGCCTCGATCCGCGGCGCGCAGGCCGGGCGCACGGCGCGGCAGCGCGACGCCGATCGCGCCAGATGTCTGCGTTACGTCGCGGTGGCCGAGGCGATCGCGCGCCCGCAACCCCGGCGGCTCGTCGCGACCTGCGGCGTGGCCGGCTCGGGCAAGACCACCGTCGCGCAGCATTTGCTGGAAATCCTGGGTGCGGTGCGGGTGCGCTCCGACGTCGAGCGCAAGCGCATGGCTGCAGTCGCGCCCGCGCAGCACCGGCCGGCCGCCGTCGGCGCCGGGCTGGACGCGCCGGCGACCACGCAGGCGACCTACGGACGGCTGCGCGACGCCGCCGCGGCGATCGTCGATGCCGGGTTTGCCGCCATCGCCGATGCGACGTTTCAGCGGCGCGCCGACCGCGACGCGCTGCGGCGGCTGGCGCGCTCGCTCGGGGCACGCTTCGCGCTGATCGTGTGCGAGGCGCCGCCGTCGGTGCTGCGCGCGCGGGTAGCGGCGCGCCTGGCCCAAGGTGGCGACGCCTCGGATGCCACGCTCGAGGTGCTGGATGCGCAGCTCGCGGCCTTCGAGCCGGTGACGGACGACGACGCCGATCTCGTCTTGCGGATCGACACGGACGCCGAGCGAGCCGCGCTGGCGGCCCGTTGCGAGCGCCTGGCCGCTGCGCTGACATGACGCCACGGCTCGAGCTGGTCGGTATCTGCAAGCGGTTTGCGGGCGTGGTCGCCAACGACGGCGTCTCGCTCGCGGTCGCGCCGGGCGAGATCCACGCCGTGCTGGGCGAAAACGGTGCCGGCAAGTCGACCCTGATGAAGATCATCTACGGCGTGCTGCCGGCCGACGCGGGCGAGATCCGCTTCGACGGCCGGCCGGTGGCGATCCGTACGCCGCACGAAGCGCGCGCGCTCGGCATCGCCATGGTGTTCCAGCACTTCTCGCTGTTCGACACGCTGACCGTGGCCGAGAACGTGTGGCTTGCGCTCGACGACGGCGCACCGCTCGCCGACGTCGTCGGGCGCATCCGCGCGACGAGCGCGAGCTACGGCCTCGAAGTCGATCCCCTCCAGCCGGTGCATGCGCTGTCGGTCGGCGAGCGCCAGCGGGTGGAGATCGTGCGCGCGCTGCTGGCGCGTCCGCGGCTGCTGATCCTCGACGAACCGACCTCGGTGCTGGCGCCGGCCGCGGTCGAAAAGCTGTTCGAGTTTCTGCGCCGGCTCGCGGCCGAGGGCTGCGCGATCCTGTATATCAGCCACAAGCTGGACGAGGTGCGTGCGCTCGCGCATCGCTGCACGGTGCTGCGTGCCGGCCGCGTGGTGGCGACAGTCGAACCGGCCAACGAAAGCAACGCCAGCCTGTCGCGCCTGATGATCGGTGCCGAGCCGCCGCAAGTGGCGCGCACCGCACCGCACACGGGAGCGGTCGCGCTCGAGGTGCGTGCATTGACGCTGGCGAGCGCCGATCGCTTCGAGGTCGCGCTCGAAGGCATCGAACTCGCGGTGCGCGCCGGCGAGATCGTCGGCATCGCCGGCGTGGCGGGCAACGGGCAGCGCGAGCTGGCCTCGGTGCTGTCGGGCGAGGACCGGCGCGCGCCGGCGGGCTCGATCACTCTGTTCGGCGCCGACATCGCGCGCGCTTCGCCGCGCCGGCGGCGCTGGCTCGGGCTGCGCTTCGTGCCGCAGGAACGGCTCGGCCGCGGCGCGGTGCCCGCGCTGTCGCTCGACGAAAACACGCTGTTGACGCGCGACGAGCCGCTCGGCCTGGCCGGCTGGATCCGGCGCGACGCGCTGCGGCGGCTCACCGCGCGCGTGCTTTCGCGCTTCGACGTGAAGGCGGCGGGACCGCAGGCGCCGGCGCGCAGCCTGTCGGGCGGCAACCTGCAGAAATTCGTCGTCGGCCGCGAGATCGATGCCGCGCCGAAGGTGCTGGTGCTCGAGCAACCGACCTGGGGCGTGGACGTCGGCGCGTCGGCGCGCATCCGCAACGAACTGCTGCGGCTGCGCGACGAGGGTTGCGCGCTGCTCGTGTTCAGCGAGGATCTGGAGGAGCTGTTCGAGATCTGCGATCGCCTGCACGTGATGGCGCGCGGCCGGCTGTCGCCGCCGCTGGCGACCGCGGCCGCTACCGTGGAGCGCGTCGGCGCGTGGATGAGCGGCCTTTGGCCGGATGCGGCGGGCGCGCGAGAGGCGAGCGATGTGGCGGCTTGAGCCGCGCCCGCGGCCGTCGCGCGCGATGGTGCTGGCGGCGCCGGCGATCGCGCTGGCGGCCACCGTCGTGGCCGGCGCCGCGCTCTTCGCCGCGCTGGGCAAGGACCCGCTGCGCGGCCTGCAGCTGTTCCTGGTGGAGCCACTGAAGGACGCCGCCGCGTTGTCCGAGCTCGCGGTCAAGGCCACGCCGCTGGTGCTGATCGCGCTCGGGCTTTCGCTCTGTTTTCGCGCCAACGTCTGGAACATCGGCGCCGAGGGCCAGTTCATCCTCGGCGCCATCTTCGGCGGCGGTGTCGCGATGACCGCCGGCGCCGACTCGAGCCGCGCCATCGTGCTTGCGATCCTCGCCGCCGGCGCGGCCGGCGGCGCGCTGTGGGCCGCGCTGACGGCCCTGGCGCGCGACCGCTTCAACGCCAACGAGATCCTGGTCAGTCTGATGCTGGTGTATGTCGCCGACATGCTGCTGTCCTATCTCGTGTATGGGCCGTGGAAGGACCCGCAGGGCTTCAACTTCCCGCAGACGGTCGTGTTCGCCGAGCCGACCCAAGTCCCGCGGCTGGCGGCGGGCTACCGCGCCAACGTGGGCGTGCTGATCGCGGCCGCGGCGGTGGCGGCGTTCTGGGTCTTGACGTTTCGCCTCCACGCGGGCCACCGCCTGCGCGTGGCCGGACTGGCGCCGGCGGCGGCGCGTTATGCCGGTTTTTCCTCGCGCGCGGTCATTTGGGGCACGCTGACGCTCTCGGGCTCGATGGCGGGGCTGGCCGGCGCACTGGAAGCAGCCGGGCCGCTCGGGCAACTGACGCCGCACGTTCCGGCCGGTTACGGTTTCGCCGCCATCATCGTCGCCTTCGTCGGGCGTCTGCACCCGATCGGCGTCGTATTCGCCGCCGTGCTGATGAGCATGTTCTACATCGGCGGCGAACTGGCGCAGTCGCGGCTCGGACTGCCGAAGGCGCTGACCGGCGTGTTCCAGGGTCTGCTGCTGTTCGCGCTGCTGGCGTGCGACACGCTGATCGACTTCCGCGTGCGGCGCGCGCGCGCGCGCTTGGCCGCGGGCGGGCGGGCAGGGACGTGATGGAAGCGGTCGCGCTGCTGGTGGCGGCGACGATGAACGCGGGCACGCTGCTCGCGCTCGCCGCGCTCGGGCTGCTGATCAACGAACGCGCCGGCGTGGTCAATCTGGGGGCTGAGGGACTGATGCTGGTGGCGGCGCTCGCCGGGTTCGCCACCGCTTTCCATAGCGGCAACGATTGGCTGGCGTTTGCCGCCGCTGCGGCGGCGGCGGCCGTGCTCGCCGCCGCGTTCGGCGCGATGGTGATCTGGCTGAACACGAACCAATACGCGACCGGGCTGGCGTTGAGCCTGTTCGGGGCCGGTTTGTCGGCCTTCGCCGGCATCGGCTACACGCGCGAAAAGCTCGCGCCGCGGATGCGCTTCGAAATTCCGTGGCTCGCCGATCTGCCCTTTGTCGGCACCGCGTTCTTCAAACACCATCCGGTCGTTTACTTCACCATCCTGTTGGCGGTCGCCCTGATGTGGTTCTTCGCGCGCGCCCGCTCCGGGCTGGTATTGCGGTCGATCGGCGAAGCGCCCGAAGTTGCGCACGCGCTCGGCTATCCGGTGCGACGAATACGGTTCGCCGCAGTGGTCGCCGGCGGTGCGCTGTGCGGAGTGGCGGGCGCCTACGCGTCCGTGATCTACACGCCGCTGTGGGTGGAAGGCATGATCGCCGGCAAAGGCTGGATCGCGTTGGCGCTGACCACGTTCGCCACCTGGCGCCCCGGGCGCGTGCTGGCGGGTGCCTATTTGTTCGGCGGCGTGACGATGCTGCAGTTCCATTTGCAGGGCGAGGGCGTGCAGATCGCCAGCCAGTGGCTGACGATGCTGCCGTACCTGGCGACGATCGTCGTGTTGATCCTGATCTCGCGCAACCCGCGCTTCATCCGCGTCAACATGCCGGCATCCCTCGGCAAGCCGTTCCACCCAGGGGCCTGAAAGGGCCGCCGCGCCGATAAACTGCGTGCGTCCGCGCAAGGCAACCGGCCGTGCGGCTTCGCGCGCGCCGGCTTCGACGCCAGATCACCGATGCCGGGTCGTGCCGCCGCGTCGTATCGACCAATCAAACGAAATCTTTGGAGAGTCCGATGAA
>JAKANT010000176.1 GCA_021823635.1 Pseudomonadota bacterium | reverse complement strand
GGTTGGCCGTCGCGTTGGAGGTACGCGCGGTCCAGGCCACACCGTCGGTGCTGGTGGCGATCGCGCCGGCGTCGCCCACCGCGATAAAGGTGGCGCCGAAGGTGGTGATCGCGCGCCACGACGGCGCCGCGGCGTCGAAGGGTGCGCCTACGCTCCAGGTCACGCCGTCGGCGCTGACGAGGGACGCGCCGCCGGCGCCGACCGCCACGATCTTCGTGTTCGGGCTGGAGGGGTTGTTCAGGCTCGCGGTGTAGGCAGCCACCGCGTGCAGGTCAGCGGTGAAACCGGCGGGCGCCGCGCGCGCGGTGAAGCTGCGGCCGTCGGTGCTGGAGGCGATCGCCGCGTTCGGCCCGACGGCGACAAAGATGCCGCTCGGCAGGCCCGAGGGCATGCAGGTCGTGATCGGCGCATATCCCGCGCCGTTGAAATCGGTGTTGGGCGCGCTGCCCACGATCCAATCGGTGCCTGCGGCGCGCGGCGTGACGGCCAGCGTCGGGCTGCCCGGCCCGCCGGGGCCGCCGTCGATGCGGCCGTTGATCGTCAGGTACACGGTGCGGCCGTTCGGGTAGCCGCACAGCACGTACGGCGAGCGCACGTTGCGCACCACGCGCGCATCGGGAAACTGGTTGAAGTTCTCGCTCGTCAGCGCGGCGTTGGCGGAGACGAACAGCCAGTACTGCACGGCCGGATCGTCGTTCCACGTCACGGCGATCGTGCCGTCGCGGGCAGTCGCGGCCACACCGGTCGGTGCCGGCGCCGGCTCGCCGCCGCCGCAGGCCGCCAGCAGGAATGCCGCGGCGAGCGCGGCCGCTCTCGAACGTGTTTTCACCGGGGCTCTCAACCTGACGAAGAGCGGTCGAATTTATCACCCGTCGCTGTCGTACCGCCCCAGCCGCACCATCGTCGTGCCGGGCTTCAGGTGCCGCATCGACGGCATCACCAGCACGGCGTCGTCGTACGGCGTGCGCCACACGGTGTCGCCATCGAAGGCGACCGGCGTGCCGGCGTGCGGGATCACTTCCAGCCCGCGGTACTCGCCGGCGAAACGGAACTGCATCGATCGCGCCACCACCGCTTCGGTGACGCGAATCAGCCGCTGCACCGGCGGCGGCGCCAGCCGCAGCCGCGGCGCGATCCACCCGTCATCGACCGCGCCGACCGCGCGCAGGAAACGCAGCGCGGTGTCGCGCGCCACCTGGACCGCGCGCGCCTCCCAGTGCTGGCCGCACTCGATCAGCAGCGCCCTCTTGGGGCTCGCGTCATCGCCGAAGCCGCCGCGCTCGATCATGCGCAGCCCGGCCGGGTGTCCGGTGTCGAGCAGCAGGTCCGCGGGCACGCCGACCGCGCGCGCGAGATCGGCGTTCTTGCGCGCCTGCCCGCACACCATGATCGGCCGGCACGGCTCGTGCATCGAGTGCAGGTCGAGCAGGAAATCGGCGGCGTCGACGAAAGGCACGAGCTGGCGCGCGCGGCGCAGTTCGACGGAGTCGCGCGCGCCGAAAAGCACGTCGTCGGCCCACACGCGGTTGTAGTCCTCGTCGACGTAGCGCGATGCGTCCGGATCGTCGAAATCGAAGCGCGCGAACGCCGCCACGTTGGCGAAGGCGACGATCAGCCGGCCGCGCTTCGGCCGTAACCCCTCGTGCAGCAGATCGATCAGCGCGATCGCGCCGGCGAATTCGTTGCCGTGCGTCAGCGCCTGCAGCATCACGGTCGGCCCGGCGCGACCGGAATCGAAGACGTGCACGTAATCGACGCCGGTGTTGCCGTGCCGAAACGGCGCCAGGTCGGGCGGGCGGATCTCGATCGGATGGTGTCCGGTCATCGCGTTTCTATCCATTCAGATGGCAGGCCGAGAAGCGGCCCGGCGCGATTTCGCGCAGCGCCGGCGCCTCGGCCGCGCAGCGCGCGAAGGCATGCGGGCAGCGCGGGTGGAAGTGGCAGCCCGGCGGCGGCGCGAGCGGCGACGGAATCTCGCCCTGGATCGGCGCGAAGCGGCGCCGCCTGCGGTCCAGCCGCGGCACTTCGGCCAGCAGCGCCTGCGTGTACGGATGGTTGGGCGCGGCGAACAGCGCTTTGGTCGGCGCGATCTCCACCACCCGCCCCAAGTACATCACGACCACGCGATCCGCAAGGTGCCGCACGACGCCCAGATCGTGGCTGATGAAAAGATAGGTGAGCGACAGCTGCTCGCGCAGGTCCATGAACAGGTTCAGCACCTGCGCCTGGATCGAGACGTCGAGCGCCGCCACCGCTTCGTCGCAGATCAGCATCTCGGGCTTCACCGCCAACGCGCGCGCGATGCCGATGCGCGCGCGCTGCCCGCCCGAAAACTGGTGCGGATAGCGGCGCGCATAGCTCGGATCCAGCCCCACCCGCGCGAGCAGTTCGGCGACGTACGCGCCCACCTCGTGTTGGCCGACGAGGCCGTGCACGCGCGGCGCCTCGCCGACGATCTCGCCCACGCGCAGGCGCGGATTGAGCGAGGAAAACGGGTCCTGAAAGATCATCTGCACCGGCCGCACGCCGGCGCGCGCCACCAGCGGCGCGCCGCGAAACAGCACCTCGCCTTCGCTCGGCGCGTGCAGCCCGCAGCCCAGGCGACCGAGCGTGCTCTTGCCGCAGCCGGATTCGCCGACCAACCCGACCACCTCGCCGGCAGCCACCGCGAAACTGACGCGGTCCACCGCGTGCACGGTGTGCTCGGCCACGCGCGCGCCCAGCAGCCGCGCGAACTTCTCGATCGCATCCAGCCGCCGGACGAAACGCTTGGAGACGGCGCGAAACTCGAGCAGTGGCGTGGCGTTCATGCCGCCGCCCGCAGCGGAAAGTGGCAGCGCACGCGGCGCGCTGCGTGCGCGGCGAGCTGCGGCATCCGCCCGCACGCGTCGGCGGCGCGCTCGCAGCGCGGCCGAAACGCGCAGCCTTGCGGCAGCGCGGCGAGCGACGGCGCCATGCCCGGAATCTGTCGCAGGCGGCGCGCGTCCGCGTTGTTGGCCGGCACCGAATCGAGCAGCCCGCGCGTGTACGGATGCAGCGGCCGGTCGAGCACGTCCTCGACCGGTCCTTCCTCGACGATGCGGCCGGCGTACATCACCGCCACGCGCTGCGCCAGGCCGGCCACCACCGCCAGGTCGTGCGTGATCCAGATCAGCGCCGAGCCGGCCTCGGCGACCAGGCGCTGCATCTCGTACAGGATCTGGCCCTGCACCGTGACGTCGAGCGCGGTGGTCGGCTCGTCGGCGATGATCAAATCGGGCCGGTGCAGCAGCGCGATCGCAATCGCCACGCGCTGGCGCATGCCGCCGGAGAACTGATGCGGGTACTGGCGCAGGCGCTGCTCGGGCGAGGCGATGCCTACGCGCGCCAGCGCATCGAGCGCGCGCGCGCGCGCCGCGGCACGGCTCACCCGCTCGTGCGCGCGCACGGCTTCCACCATCTGCGTTTCGATCGACAGCACCGGATTGAGCGTCATCATCGGGTCCTGGAAGATCATCGCGATGCGGCGGCCGCGCAGCGCGCGCAGCGCCTCCTCCGGCGCGCCGATCAGCTCCTGGCCGTCGAAGCGCACGCTGCCGGCGGCGATGCGGCCGGGCGGATCGACCAGCCCGAGGATGGAGAATCCGGTCACCGATTTGCCGCTGCCCGATTCGCCGACCAGGCCCAGCACCTCGCCGCGCTCCAGCCGCAGCGACACGCCGTCGGCCGCGCGCAGCACGCCGTCGCGGGTGACGAACTCGGTGACCAGGTCGGTGACTTCGAGCAGGGCCATCGCAAGGCGATCCGTGCCGCTTCAGGCGCTTCGCACGCGCCACAGCGCGCCGCCCGCTGCGGCGGAACAACGGCGGTTCGTCATCGCGCCAGCCTCGGGTTCAGCACGTCGCGCAATTGGTCGCCAACCAGGTTGATCGCCAGGATCGTGACCAGCAGCGCGACACCCGGGTACACGCTGATCCAGTATTTGCCGGACAGCAGGTACTCGTAGCCGTTGGCGATCAAAAGTCCCAGCGACGGCTCGGTCGGCGGCAGCCCCAGGCCGAGGAACGAAAGTGTGGCTTCGAGCGCGATCGCGTGCGCGACCTGCACCGTGCCGACCACGATCAGCGGCGGGGCGGCGTTTGGCAGAAGGTGCCTGAGCACGATGCGCGCGGACGAAAACCCGAGCGCGCGCGCCGCTTCGATGTATTCCTTGTTGCGCTCCACCAAGGCAGCGGCGCGCGCGGTGCGCGCGTAATACGCCCATTGCACGGTCACTAGCGCGACGATGATCTTGTCCACGCCCTTGCCCAGCACCGCCAGCAGGATCAGCGCCACCAGGATGGCGGGAAAGCCGAGCTGGATGTCCACCACGCGCATCAGGAACTGCTCGAAGCGTCCGCCGACGTACGCCGCCAGCACGCCGAGCAGGCTGCCGATCGTCAGCGCGATCGCGCCGCTTGCCACGCCCACGTACAACGACACGCGCAGCCCGTAGATGATCGCCGACAGCATGTCGCGCCCCTGGCCGTCGGTCCCGAGCACGTAGGTCATCGCGCCGTTGCCCGCGCGCGCGCCCGGCGGCAGACGCGCATCGAGCAGGTCGAGGCGGCCCAAGTCGTACGGGTTCTGCGGCGCGATCCACGGCGCGGCCAGCGCGATCACCAGCACCGCGGCCAGCAGCGCCAGGCCCAGCAGCGCGAGCCTGCTTTCCGCGAACTCGCGCGCCAAGCGCGCCAGCGGCGAATCGGCATGCGCCGGCAGCGCGCTCATGGGGTCGCCTGCAGCCGCACGCGCGGATCGAGCGCCGAGTACAGCAGGTCGACCGCGAGGTTGATCAGGATGAACATCAGCACGATCAGCAGCAGGTAGGCCACCACCACCGGGCGGTCGAGCTGGAAGATCGAATCGATCACCAGCTTGCCCATGCCCGGCCAGGCGAAGATCGTCTCGGTCACGATCGCGAACGCGATCACCGAGCCCAGCTCCAGCCCGATCACCGTGACCAGCGGAATCAGGATGTTCTTCAGCAGGTGCACGCCGATCACGCGCGAGCGCGGCAAGCCCTTCGCGCGCGCGAACTTGAT
>JAKANT010000175.1 GCA_021823635.1 Pseudomonadota bacterium | reverse complement strand
TCGAAGCAGCGTGTCGACACCCGGTCAAGCTCGGTCAGAAACGTCTCATAGTCCGACACGTGTCCAAGTTGCCCTTCGGCGTGCCGATACTGCTTCAATGTCCAGTAAGGAGGCGAGGTAACAATCAGGTGCACCGAATTCGGCGCCAAATCGTCGAAAACTCGCGCATCCCGAAGAAACAAATGATGCGTGGTGGGAACCATTTGCACCGCCTGCTCGACGAGGCGCATCAGGCGCGAGTCGCGGGCAATAGCGGGAATCGCGGTTTGAGGGTTGTCGAGTGCGCGCAATTCCTCCGGCACCCATTCGTCAAGCGGGTACCGGGACTTGCCAATCACGGGTGTCGCGGTTTCGATCAACGAGATGGCCCTTTGGAGTCCGTACTGATGCTACCGAAAGACCGAGGCGTAAAGCGGACAGTCGTTCCGTTAAGCACGCGGGAGAATGCACATCGTAAGGTAGTCTTGCACGCGAACGTCTCGCCGCGCGGCGCCAACAACCCCTCTCCGTCACAATCCGCTACGGTCGGGTGTGCCGAATCAACTTTCAGCGGCGGTCAAAGCGCATCGAGCATCAGCGCCCCGCTCGCGCACGATGCGCCGGCCACGTCGAGCCGAAACCGCAGCCGTCCGTCGGCCGGTGCGGCGAACGCCACCGCGCACGTTTCGTCTGGCCGCAGCGGGCGCAGGAACTTGACGCTCGCCACGCCGACCACGCGTTCGGCGCGTCCCTGCGCGCGCAGCCAATCGTTCGCGTAGCGCTCGACGAGCGCCAGCAGGTAGGCGCCCGGCACGATCGGATTGCCGGGAAAGTGGCCGGCGAACATCGGGTGCGACGCCGGCAGCGAGAACGAGCCGGCCGGCGTCACGCGCGGCGTTCCAGATGGCGGCTGGCGAGCGCGGTCAGCGCCGCGCGCGGCAGCTTGCCGGTGGCGTTGCGCGGCAGCCGCTCGACCAGCACCAGCGGCCGCGGCAGGAACACGGGGTCGATGCGCAGCCGCAGCGCGGCGAGGATTTCGCGCCGCGTGCGGCCCGGCGCGACCGCGAACGCGATCAGCCGCGGCTCGCGCTCGCCGCTTTCCTGCGGCACGAAGAACGTGCCGTCGATCACGCCTTCGACCGCGAGCAGAGCGTGGTTCAGCGCCGCCAGCGAAGTGCGTTTGCCGGCCACGTTGACCAGATCGCTCGTGCGTCCTTCGAGCTGGAAGGTGTGCGCATCGCGCAGCCGCAGCCGGTCCGCGAGCGCCGCAGGCTGCGCCACGTGGCCGCCGCCCGCCCAGAAGGCACCGTCGCGCTCCTCGATGCGCACGCCGGGAAACGCGCGCCACCACGCATCGGCGGTGGTGCGGCGGGCGGCGATCTGGCCGGTTTCTGTGCAGCCGTAGATCTCGAACACTCGCGTCGCCCACAGCGCCTCGCAGTGCGCTGCCAGCTCTTGCGGCAGCGGCGCGGTGGCGCAGACGATGCGATCCAGCGGCGGCAGCGCCGGGCTGGCGGCGGCCAGCGCGCGCAGATGCACGGGGGTCGTCACCAGCACGCGACGGCCCCGCACCGCGGCCAGCGCGGCGGCGATCTCGTGCGGGTGCAGCGGATGCGCGGCCGCGAGCGCCAAGCCGTTGGCGAGCGCCAGCAGCACCGTCGATTCGAGCCCGTACATGTGCTGCGGGCCGACGGTGCCCAGCAGCACCGTGTCGAAGGCATCGGCGTCGATGGCCAGCGCCGCGCGCTCGGCGCGCACGCTCGCGACCAGGCTGCCCCAGGTCTTGGCGTGCGGAACCGGCTTGCCGGTACTGCCGGAGGTGAAGGCGATGGCCGCCAGCGCCTCGGCGGCGATCTGCGGTGGCGGCCAGTCCGACGCCTGCGCCGGCGCCTCATCGAACACGAAACCGCTGGCAAAGCCGCCCGCCAGCTCGCCGTCGGTGACCGCGACGTGCTGCGGATACGCGGCGGCCAGTTCGGCCAGCGCCGCCGGCGCGCGCGAGCCGGGCAGTAGGTTCACGCGACCCTCGACCAGCGCCGCGCAGAACGCGACCGCGAAGCGGTAGCGGTCGGCGAGCGCGTTGACGACGTAGCGCGCCTGCGGCGCCTGCGCCCGCAACCGCGCCGCCAGCCGCAGCACGTCGGCGACGAACTCTCCGGCCGACACCGCGCGCGCGCCGACGTAGGCGAGCGTGTCGGCCGCCGTGGCGTGCGCGATCAACGCGATCCGGTTCATTGCGCCTCGAACGCGCGCCGCGCCGCGCGCGCGGGAAAGGCGAGCGCGCTGGCGATCGTCTGCAGCGGCGTGTGCGCCGGCAGGTACGGATGGCGCAGCCGCCGGTAGGCGTACTCGGCGACGAACATCAGCCCGATCAGCGGCCACGACAGCACGTTGACGAAAAGCGACCACCAGGCGAACGGCGCGGCGAGCGCGAGGACGGCCGACGCCGCCGCCAGCGCCAGGAAGAAGACAACCCACGCCGCCGTCACGCCGCGCAGATAGCGCGCGAAGTCGGCGTCGATCGCGTCGCGCCCGATCGCATGCGCGGCGATCGCCTCGATCAGCGGTGTGCGCCCCGGCGCCAGCGTCAGCGCGAACACCGCCGCGCACAGCAGGTTGAGCGCGATCGACGGCAGCGCCACCAGCTGCCGTTGGCGCGAATACAGTACGGCGACGAAGATCAGCGCCAGTATCCCGGCCACCTTGGCCGAACCGATGGAGCGCACCACGAGCGCGAACACCAGCGCGTCGATCACCATCAGCGCGATCATCGACAGCGCCGGATCGATCCACGGCGCCAGCCACTGCGGGATCACGTGCAGGGAGGTCGCCACCGCGAGCAGCGCCGCCACCTGCCACGCTCGCGCGCGATCGAACCGCAACGCCTCGGATGCGGCGGCATTGCGCGCGTTCATCGCGCCACCTCCACCTCGCGCTGCGAGCGCGCGAAGATATGGCTGACGCCGATGCCGGCGGCGAAGTTGGTACGCCTTTTGACGAGCGGGCTGTCCTCGAACACCGCGCCGTTGAGCCAGTCGCCCTTGACGAAGGCGCCGACCCAAGTCCTGCCGTAAGTCGCCGATACGGCGCCGATCGCCTGCCAGCCGCCGAAGCCGCCGCGCGCCCGGTATTCGGGCCGCTGCGGCGTGGCGAACTGCGGCGGCACGCTGTAGAAATAGTCGTGATAGGCGCGGTCGCCGAAGTAGCCGCCGGCCAACAGCCCCAGGTTCCAGCGCGCGCCGGCGAACGAGACCTTGCGGTCGACGTTGAGCTGCGGGAACGCCAGCGTGCCGACGCTGACAGCACCGCCGTCGCGCCAGGTCAGCGCACGCCGCACCGGCAGGCGCAGGTCGAACTCGTAGTCGCGCCGGCCGGGTTCGCCCTCGCCGATGTGCGCCAGGTGGATCTTCAGCACCGGTCCGATCTCTACCGTCGGTTTCAGATCTGGCATGCCGGCGCGCGCGCCGTTGTCGCTGCTTTTCACCGGCACGGTGGCGCCGACCGAGACGTCGAGCTCGACGTAACGCGTATCGAAGAAGCGCGCGCGCAGCCCCTCGCGGTCGGCCTTCACGAACTCGCCGCGGTAGACGAAGTACGGAAACGGCAGCAGATAACCGCGCGCCTGGTCGGCGCCGCGGTAATCGGGAAGATAGGCGAGCGCGGCGCCCGCCCCGAGCTCCCACAGCGGCAGCCTTTCCGTGCGCGACTGCGCCGCCGCGGTGCCGGCGCCCAAAGCCGTCGCGAGCCACGCCATGGCAAGCAGCGCGCGCACCTCAGCCCGCGGCATCGGCGACTGGCTGCGGCCGCGGCACGACGGCGACCACGCCGGCCGGATCGCCGCCGATCGCCGGCATCTCGCGCAAAACGGGATCGCACATCGAGAGGAGAGGATGGAAACGTCTTCACGTGGGCCGGCGCCGATCGGCGCGGGCCCCACGTGAGCCGCGCGAAGCATGCCTGACGCGTCCCGACCTTGTCCAGCGAAGCGCACGGCGAGCGCGCCGATAGAATCGGGCGCGTTCGACTCTCTCGCGCCACCTCGATGACGACCAAGACCTACGAGCCCTGTCCCCCGCATCGCGTCGCTTTTCTCGGCCTGGGCGTGATGGGCTTTCCGATGGCGGGCCACCTGGCGCGCGCCGGCCATCACGTCACGGTGTTCAACCGCACGCGCGCAAAGGCCGAGCGCTGGGTGGACGAATACGGCGGCGCGCTGGCGGCCACGCCGCGCGAAGCGGCCGCCGGCGCGCAGATCGTCTTTTCCTGTGTGGGCAACGATGCCGATCTGCGCAGTGTCGTGCTCGGTGCGGACGGCGCGCTGTCGGCGATGCAGCCGGGCGCGATCTTCGTCGATCACACGACCGCCTCGGCCACGGTGGCGCGCGAACTGGCGGCGGCGGCCGCGGACAAGGGCGTGTCGTTCATCGATGCGCCGGTATCCGGCGGGCAGGCGGGCGCGATCAACGGTGTGCTGACCGTCATGTGCGGCGGCAGCCGCGAAGCGTTCGAGCGCGCGCGGCCGGTGATCATGGCGATGGCGCGCGCGGTCACGCTGATCGGGCCGAGCGGCTGCGGCCAACTGGCGAAGATGGTCAACCAGATCGCGATCGCCGGACTGCTGCAGGGACTGGCCGAAGCGATCCACTTCGGCGAGCGCGCCGGGCTGGACATGAAGCTCGTGCTGTCGGTGATCGGCAAGGGCGCGGCGCAGAGCTGGCAGATGGACAACCGCGGCACGACGATGGTGGACGACGAGTTCGACTTCGGCTTCGCGGTGGACTGGATGCGCAAAGACCTCGGTCTGTGCCTGGACGAAGCGCGGCGCAACGGCGCCCGGCTGCCGGTGGCGGCGCTGGTCGACCAGTTCTACGGCGACGTGCAGGCGATGGGCGGCGGCCGCTGGGACACCTCGAGCCTGATTCGCCGGCTGCGCGCCGCGCGCAGCGACAAGCGCTGAACGCGCGTCCCACGCATCCAGCGCGCCGCCTGCGCCGTAGACCAAGCACGTCCACCCGAGAGCCGCCGATGCACGCCACCCTGCCGCTGCTGAAAGCCACCGATTTCCCCGCCATCCGACGCCGCGCGGTCGAAACGCTACA
>JAKANT010000174.1 GCA_021823635.1 Pseudomonadota bacterium | reverse complement strand
CCGCCGGCGGCGCGTGCGCGCCCACCTCGGCCGCAAGCGCCCGCGCCGCGAAGCGCGAATCGGCGATCAGCCGCTGCGCCGCCGCCACCAGTGCCGGATCGGTAACCGTCATCGCGTGCGTGTGCCGTCGCCAGCGACCTTGTGCGATCCTCGGCGCGATGCGCCGCCGCGGGGCCGCTTGGCACCCGCCGCGGCCTCGGCGCACACTGGCAGCGGGCGCGTTCGATTTTACGGAGCCGCGCGCCGAGCCCGCGTGCGCGTAACCTGATCGCCGAGCGTTTCGTGTCCGTGAGCCCCGACGACACCCCAGCCCCAACGCGGGCGCGCCGCGACGCGCCGCTTGCGCGCGTCGAGCGCGCCGTCGAGCAGGCGGTCGAAGCATCGATCGCCGGCGCCGAGCGCTCGCTCGCGCGCCGCTTCGGCGCCGGCTGCGTCGCGGCGTTGCGCGTGTCGGTCAAGGCGGTCGGCGTGCTGCTGCTGGTCGGGTACTTCGCATTCGGGCTGCTGTATCTCGGCACGCGCCACTGGCTGATGCCGCGCATCGACGACTGGCGGCCGCAGGTCGAGGCGTTCGCCGGGCGAACGCTCGGGGTACGGGTGCAGATCGACCGCATCGAGACCGGCTGGCGCGGCATTCATCCGCATCTGCGGCTGGTGAACGTGCGCCTGTTCGACGCCGCCGGCGGCGTGGCGCTCGCCCTGCCGCAACTGGAAGCGACGGTGTCCTGGACGAGCGTGGTGGCGCTGGAGCCGCGCTTCACCTTGCTCGCGATCCGCGCGCCCGAAATCGAAGTCAAGCGGCTCTCGCATGGCCGTTTCGAGGTGGCCGGCTTCGTGCTCGACCCGGCCGCGCCGGCTGCCGAGGGGCGCCTGGCCGACTGGGTGCTGGCGCAGCACCGGATCGCGATCCGCGACCTGCGGCTGCGCTACGTCGATGCGCGCGAGGGTGCGGCCGCACCGCCGCTGCTGCTGCAAGAAGGCGACTTCGAGTACCGGCGCGGACTGCTGGTTCACCGCGTGGCGCTGCGCGCGCGCCCGCCGTCGGCGCTGGCGGCCGCCATCGACCTGCGCGCCGAATTCCGCCATCCGCCGCTGGCGCGCCCCGGGGACTACTCGCGCTGGAGCGGACGCCTGTTCCTGCAGACCGAATACGCCGACCTCGCCGCCTTGACGGCGCTGGCGGGGCTGGCCACGCCGTTTGCGCTCGAACGCGGCCAGGGCGCGCTGCGGGCCTGGCTGCAGTTCGACCGTCTTCGCAGCGAACGGTTGACGGCGGACGTGGCGGCAGCCGATGTCATCGTCAAGCTCGCGCCCGCGGCGGCACCGCTCGCGCTCGCCAGCCTGCACGGCCGCTTCACGCAGCAGGCCCTGGGCGGCGCCTGGGCCGGCGGTCACGAGATCGCGTTCTCCGGCCTGACGCTGGCGACGGCCGACGGGCTACAGATCGCGCCGACCGACCTGCGTCTGCGGCTGGCGCCAGCGCGCGGCGACTTCGAAGCGAGCCGGCTGCCGCTGGACGCCGTGACCCGCTTGGCCGCGCACCTGCCGCTGGCGCCGCGGCTGCGCGACGAAATCGAGCGGCGCGATGCGCGCGGCGAGGTCACCTCGCTGCGCGCGACGTGGAACGACGGCGCGACCCTGCGCTACGCCGTGCGCGCGCGCTTTGCCCGCCTGTCGATGCGCGCTTCGCCCGCCGATCCGCCCGCGAGCGCGCGAGGCGTGCCGCGGCCCGGTCTGCCCGGCTTCGACAACCTCGCCGGCAGCCTCACGCTGACCGAGTCCGGCGGCCATGTCGATATCGATGCGACCGACGCCGCGCTCGAGTTCCCGGGCGTGTTTGCCGCGCCGCGCATCGCCGCGAAAACGCTGAAAGCCGCCGTCGGCTGGTCGCTCGAGCCGCAGCTCGAATTGCGCTTCGAGTCGGTCGCGCTGGCCAACGAGGATCTCGATCTGACCGCCAACGGCACCTGGCGCGCCACCGGCAAAGGGCCCGGCGCGCTCGACCTCGTCGGCCGCATCACGCGACTGCGTGCGGCCGCCGCGCACGCCTACGCCCCGCTCGTGTTGGCCGCCGACGTGCGGCAATGGCTGGCGACGGCCTTTACCGCAGGCGAAGCCGTGGACGGCCTGCTGCGCCTGCGCGGCGACCTGGCGGATTTCCCGTTCGCCGCGGGCGGCGGCGACTTTCGCGTGCAGGCGCGAATGCGCGGCATCGGCCTGGCTTATTTGCCGGGCTGGCCGGCCGTATCCAATCTCGACGGCGATCTGCGCATCGAGCGCGCGCGGTTGCAATTCGACGGCCGCCAGGCCGCGGTGTCGGACACGCGGCTGGAAAGCATCGAAGTACGAATCCCAAACCTCACTCACGACGCGCACCTGCGGGTCGCGTTCAAGGCCGCCGGCCCGGCCGGCGGCGTGCTGCGCTATCTGGCCGAATCGCCCATCGGCGGCTGGCTCGGCGACGCGCTGGCGCGGGCCAGCGCGAGCGGCAACGCGGCCACCGAGCTGCGTCTGGACGTGCCGCTGGCGCACGCACGCGACACCCGCGTGCAGGGCAGCGTGACGCTGACGAATACGGACCTGACGCTGTCGCCCGAGCTGCCGCCGTTGGCGCGCGCCAGCGGACGGGTCGAATTCACCGAGAAAGCATTCAAGCTGGTCGGCGTCAGCGGCGGCTTTCTCGGCGGCCAGGTGCTGATCGAAGGCGGAACGCGCCCGGACGGTGCGATCGCCATCGCCGCCAGCGGCAGCGCCACGCCGGCCGGCGTGCGGCGCATGATCGACATCCCGTTCGTGCAGCGGCTGCTCGAACGCGCCCAGGGCATGACGCGCTACGCCGCCAACGTCGCCCTGCGCGACGGCCGCGCCGAGCTGCACCTGGAGTCGGACCTGCTCGGCTGGTCGATCGCCGCTCCCGAGCCGCTCGCCAAGGCCGCCACCGATGCGCTGCCGCTGCGTCTGGACATCGTGCCCGCCGGCGCGCGCGCCGATCGCGTGCGGCTGACGCTGGGCGAGCTGCTCGCGCTGCAGTTCGCCCGCAGCGGCCCGCCGGCGGCGATGCGCATCGAGCGCGGCGCGATACGCATCGGAGAAGCGAGCGACGCCGACATCATGCTGCCGGAGCGGGGCGTGCGCGCAGTGGTGAACCTGCCGCGTCTGAACGTCGATCGCTGGTCGCCGCTGCTGTCCGGTCTCGGCCGCGACACCGCCGCGGGAGGCGCTGTCGCCTCTGCAGTGCCGGACCTGATCGCCGCGCGCATCGGCGAACTGGTGATCGCGGGCCGACCGATCGCCAACCTGGTGCTCGGCGCCACGCGCGCGCCCGAAGGCGACGGCATCGTCTGGCTCGCCAACGTCGTTTCCGACCACGCCACCGGATCGGTCACCTGGCACATGCCGCGCGCAGACAATCCCGGTCGCGTCAGCGCCCGGTTGGCTCGGCTGGCGGTCCCAGAAGCCAGCCGCACCGACTTCGCCGACGTGCTGGACGCAACGCCCTCCGACGTGCCCGCGTTCGACGTGGTCGCTGACAGCTTCGAGGTCGGCGCGCGCAAGCTCGGCCGCCTCGAGCTGGTGGCGCTCAACGCCGGCGGCGGGGCCGCTGCCGTCTGGGAGCTGCAACGCCTCGAGATATCGAACGCCGACGCGCGCATGCGCGCCACCGGCCGCTGGGTGCGCGAGGCCGGTGCGACCGCGCGCACGATGGCGCTCGATCTGGCGCTGGAGTTTTCCGACGCGGGCAAGCTGCTGGCGCGGCTCGGCATACCGGATGCCGTGCGCGGCGGCGAGGGCACGCTGTCGGGGCGGGTGAGCTGGCGCGGCGCGCCGCTGGCGATCGACTATCCGACGCTCGCCGGTCATCTGGAGCTTGCCGCCAACAAAGGGCAGTTCCTGAAGGCCGACGCCGGCGCCGGTCGGCTGCTCGGCGTCCTGTCGCTGCAGGCGCTGCCGAGGCGCCTCGCGCTCGATTTTCGCGACGTGTTCTCCGAAGGCTTCGCCTTCGATGCCATCACCGCCCGCGCCGACGTCGCCGCCGGGGTGCTGACGACGCGCGATTTCAGGATGCGCGGCGCCAACGCCACCGTGCTGATGGAAGGCAGCACCGACCTGCGCGCCGAGACGCAGAACCTGCACGTGCTGGTGCTGCCGGAGGTGAACGTGACGTCGGCATCGCTCGTGTATGCTCTTCTCGCCAACCCGGCCGTCGGGTTGGGCACGTTCTTGGCGCAACTGCTGCTGCGCGAGCCGCTCGCCAAGGCGTTTTCCTTCGAGTACGACATCACCGGTTCCTGGCAGGACCCGCAGGTCAAGCGCCGCGAGCGGGCGAACGCCGCAACCGGAGAGACGAACCCCGAGGCGCGATGAAAACCCCTGTCCTTCGTGTGGCCGCCGTGCAGATGGTTTCCCGGCCGCAGGTGGACGCCAACCTGCGCGACGCCGAGGCATTGATCGCGCAGGCCGTCGGCTGCGGCGCGCAGCTGGTCGTGCTGCCCGAGTACTTCTGCCTGATGGGGCGCTCGGACGCGGACAAGGTCGCCGTGCGCGAAGCCGACGGCGAAGGCCCGATCCAACGCTTCCTGGCCGACACCGCGGCCCGCCACCGCATCTGGCTGGTCGGCGGCACCACGCCGCTTGCGGCGCCGCAGCCCGACCGCGTGATGAACAGCGTGCTGGTGTACGACCCGCACGGCCGGCGCGTCGCGCGTTACGACAAGATCCACCTGTTCGCGTTTTCGCGCGGCACCGAGTCGTACGACGAAGCGCGCACGATCGCGCCCGGGCGCGAACCGGTCGCGTTCACCCTGACCGTTCCCGACCTGCCGCCGCTCAAGGTAGCGCTGTCGGTGTGCTATGACCTGCGCTTTCCCGAGCTGTACCGCGCGCTTGCGCCCGTGGACCTGATCCTGGTGCCCTCGGCGTTTACCGCCACCACCGGCCGCGCGCATTGGGAAGTGCTGCTGCGCGCGCGCGCGATCGAAAACCTCGCCTACGTGCTCGCCGCCGCGCAGGGCGGCCGGCACGAAAACGGCCGCGCCACGTTCGGTCATTCGATGTTGATCGACCCCTGGGGCCAGGTGCTGGCGC
>JAKANT010000173.1 GCA_021823635.1 Pseudomonadota bacterium | reverse complement strand
ATGTCGGCGCCGTCGCAGCCGATCGCGATGGCGATCGGGCCGGAAGGCGACTTCACCGACGACGAACTGGCAGCCGCCGAGCGCCACCGTTTCCGGCGCACGCGCTTCGGGCCGCGCGTGCTGCGCACGGAAACCGCGGCCATCGCGGTCGTCGCGGCGCTGCAGGCGCTGCTTGGCGATTCGCCGATCGTCGCCGCGTAACCGAACGGTGATACGCTGGCGTGCACCCCCAAACCGCACGGAGGCACGCGCATGCTCGACCAACTGGTGAAAGGCGTCTTTCAGGGTCTGACTGGCAACCAGGGCGGCGGCAACGCGCTGCTGCAACTGGCTGCCTCGATGCTGAGCAACAACGGTCAGTTCGGCGGCATCGCGGGACTGATCCAGCAATTTCAGCGCGCTGGCCTCGGCGACCAGATGGGTTCTTAGATCTCGACCGGGCCCAACCTACCGATTTCGGCGCAGCAACTGGCCCAAGTCTTTGGCAGCGGACAGATGCAGCAGATGGCGAATCAGGTCGGGTTGGCACTGGAAGCATTCGGCGATCAGCTGTCGCAATTGCTGCCGCAGATCGTCGATCGGCTGACGCCGCAAGGCCAAGCGCCGGAGGGTGGCTTCAGCGACGCGCTCGAGCTGCTCGCCAAGTTGGCGAAGTAAGCGTGCGTCAGCGATAAAACACCCGCAGCGCCAGGCCGCGATTGGCGAATTCTTCCGCAGCGTCGCGAAACACGTCGAGCAGGGCCTCGGTTTCGTCCGACTCCGCGCGCTTGGGCAAACCGTCGAGCACGACCACGTAGCCAGGCGCCGGCGCGCGTTCCGGCAGATCGGTCAGGCTGTCGTACAGCGCATCGAGGTTGGCACCGAACCAGGACGGGAATTCGAACGCCCGGCCGATTGCGGCGATGCGCGCGCGCTTGTCGTTGATGCCGGCCAGCGGCGCCAGCACGAAGCGGTGCTGCGCGGCCTGCGCCCAGCCGCGCAGCGTGTCGATCGACAGAGCGCCCAGTGGACGCACCGCGTTCGAGGGCAGGTCGGCAAGGCAGGTCGGCACGCGCGGCACGATTCACTCCCGGATACGGCGAAACGTCTGATAGTGATCGTCGGTGTAGTAGTACTCGCCGCTTGTGGCCGGATTGCCGCCAGCGACGATACGCCGCGCGCCGCGATCGCGCGCGCCCGGCGTCGGCACCGTGTATTCGGTGTAATAGCCGCGCGGCTTGGGCGGCAGTCGGCGTTCGCGGTTGAAGAACACGCTGCCATCCTTGCGATAGGGGAACGGACCGCCGCGCTTGATCAACGCCAGCGTGGCCTGCGCCTCGGGCGGCAGCTCGCGCACGTCCACCACCGGCAGCGCCGGCGCCTCGCGCGCTGCGGCGGGCGCCAACGCACACGCCAGCGCCAAGATCGCGGCGCCGAGGCTAGACGACCACCACGCGCGGCGCATGGGCAGGCAAGGGTTCGCGCGAATCGGTCAGGAACGCCAGCACGGCGTCGGCGCGGGCCAGCGTGTCCGCATAGCCGAGGTCGATTAGCACGCGCGTGTAGGCGGACTCGAACAGCAGGTAGCTCGCCAGCCCGGCGCCGCTGCCGCGATGCGCGCCGAGCACCTCGAGCAGCGCGCGCACCGGCCGCGGCAGCGCGCCGACGTACCGTGCGGCGATGCCGTCCAGGCGTTCGCTCGGCGCGATCACCAGCGATTCGATCGGCCGCAGGTTCAAGGCGCGCTGCTGCGCCGGCGTCAGCGCGGCGGCAAACTGGTTCATCTTTTCCAGCCGCTCGATATCGGTCGCCAGCGCATCCAGGAAGATCGACGACAGCGCGTGCCCGGCGATCTGCGCCAACGACGGATAGGCGCGCGCCTCCGCGCCCTGCAGGGCACCCGGATTGCCCAGTTGTCCGGCGCCGATCACCAGCACGCGCTCGGCACCGAGATGGATCGCAGGGCTGATCGGCGAGATCTGCCGCATCGCGCCGTCGCCGAAGTATTCGACCCCCTGCGCGCCGCCCAGCGCCACCGGCAGCGGCACTGCCGGAAACACGAACGGAATCGCGCTCGAGGCGAGCAGATGGTCGAGCGTGATACGGGCGTGCAGGCTGACGCGCTGCAGCTTGGCCGGCAACTCGTAGTCGTTCAGCGCCTGATAAAAGGTCACGTGGCGGCCCGACGTGTAGCTCGAGGCCGTGACTGCCAGCGCGCGCAGATGGCCACGCTCGAAGGCGCGCGCCATCCGTTCGAAGTCGATCATCGCCGTCAGCAGCGCGCGCAGCGGCGCATTGTCGAGCAGCGACCGGGGACGCAGCCGCAGCGACTTGCGCAGCATCCAGCCGATCGACAGCAGCGTCAGCCAGCGCGCGCCGGCGCGAACGACGCCGAGCAGGTCGGAGCGGTAGACCTGTTCGGCGTGGAAGTTCTCCCAGACGTGCACGAGCTGCGCCACCGCTTCCTGGAAGTTGTCGGCGCGGCACGCCAGCGCGGCGGCGTTGATCGCGCCGGCCGACGTACCGACCAGGATCTGGAACGGGTTATGGCCCTGCGCGATGCTCGGGTCCAAGCCGCGGCGTGCGTCGCGCAGGATCGCGGCCAGGCCCTTGAGCACGCCGACCTGATAGGCGGCGCGCGCGCCGCCGCCGAGCAGGATCAGACCGGCCGGCGTGGTGCGCAGCTGGACGCGGTCGCGGCTGGCGGCATCGATGCTCATCGCACGCCACGGGCTAGCGCTGTGTGTTGGCGTCCAACACCGCCAGCGCCGTCATGTTGACGATTCGGCGCACGGTCGATGACGGCGTCAAAATGTGTACCGCCTTGGCGGCGCCGAGCAGGATGGGGCCGATCGCGACGTTGTTGCCGGCGGCGGTCTTCAGCAGGTTGTAGCCGATGTTGGCGGCATCGATCGTCGGGCACACCAGCAGGTTGGCGTCTCCGGCCAGCGTCGAGAACGGCATGATCGACCTGCGGATCTCGGCGTCGAGCGCGCAGTCGGCATGCATTTCGCCGTCGACCTCGTACTCCGGATGACGCGCGCGCAGGATCGCGAGCGCTTCGCGCATCTTGACCGCGGAGGCCGTGTTGGCCGAGCCGAAATTGGAATGCGACAGCAGCGCGATGCGCGGCGTGATGCCCAGCCGCTTCAGCTCCTCGGCCGCCATCGCGGTGATCTCGGCGATCTGCGGCGCCGTCGGATCGACGTTGACGTGCGTGTCGACGATCGCCACCTGCCGCCCAGGCAGCATCAGGATGTTCATCGCCGCGTAGACGGTGGCGCCGGGGCGGCGGCCGATCACCTGGTCGATGTAGCGCAGGTGAATGTCGTGCGTGCCGACGGTGCCGCAGATCATGCCGTCGGCCTCGCCCTTGTGGATCATCATCGCGCCGATCAGCGTGTGCCGGCGCCGCATCTCCACCTGCGCGTACTGGGCGGTCACGCCCTTGCGCGCCGTCATCCGGTGATAGGTCTGCCAATAGTCGCGGTAGCGCGCATCCGACTCGGGGTTGACCAGTTCGAAGTCCACCCCCGGCCGCATGCGCAGACCGTAACGCTGCAGGCGCCGCTCCAGTACGGCCGGACGCGCGATCACGATCGGCCGCGCCAGCGACTCGTCGACCGCCACCTGCACCGCGCGCAGCACGCGCTCGTCCTCGCCCTCGGAGAACACGATGCGCGCCCGTCCGCCCGCGGCGACCGCCTTCTTCGCCACCGCGAAGATCGGCTTCATGAAGGTGCCGGAGTGGTAGACGAACTGCTGCAGCTGCTCGCGGTAGGCGGAAAAGTCCGCGATCGGCCGCGTCGCCACCCCGCTCTTGCACGCCGCCTCCGCCACCGCCGGCGCGATGCGCAGCATCAGGCGCGGGTCGAAGGGCTTGGGAATCAGGTAGTCGGGCCCGAACGACAGGCCTTCGATACCGTAAGCGCTCGCCACCACGTCGCTCGATTCCTCCTGCGCCAGTTGGGCGAGCGCCTCCACCGCCGCGATCTCCATTTCCTTCGTGATCGTGGTCGCGCCGACGTCCAGTGCACCGCGGAAGATGAACGGAAAGCACAGGACGTTGTTGACCTGGTTCGGATAGTCCGAGCGCCCGGTGGCGATGATGGCGTCCGGGCGCGCTGCGCGCGCTTGCTCCGGCATGATCTCCGGAATCGGATTGGCGAGCGCCAGGATCAGCGGACGCGGCGCCATTTTTTTCACCATCTCCGGCTTCAGCACCCCGCCGGCCGACAGGCCAAGGAAGATGTCCGCGCCGTCGATGATCTCGGCCAGCGTGCGCGCGCCGGTGTCCTGCGCGTAGCGCGCCTTCTCCGCGTCCATCAGCGCGGTACGGCCGCGATAGACCACCCCCTCGATGTCCGCCACCCAGATGTTGCTGCGCTTGACGCCCAGATCGACCAACAGGTCCAGGCAGGCGATGGCGGCGGCACCGGCGCCGCTGCACACCAGCTTCACGCGCCCGATGTCCTTGCCGACCACCTTCAGCCCGTTGCGGATCGCCGCACCGACGATGATCGCGGTGCCGTGCTGGTCGTCGTGGAACACCGGAATGCGCATGCGCTCG
This sequence comes from Pseudomonadota bacterium, assembly GCA_021823635.1. Lineage (GTDB taxonomy): Bacteria > Pseudomonadota > Gammaproteobacteria > Burkholderiales > Burkholderiaceae_F > JAKANT01. The sequence continues at coordinate 598 of JAKANT010000173.1, read as the reverse complement.
CGCAGCTTGCGTTCGATGTAGAAGCATTCCGGCGCCTTGATGTCCTCCAGGTTGATGCCGCCGAAGGTCGGCTCCAATGCGGCGATGATCTCGACCAAGCGGTCCGGGTCGCGTTCGTCGATCTCGATGTCGAACACGTCGATGCCGGCGAACTTCTTGAACAGCACCCCCTTGCCTTCCATCACCGGCTTGGCCGCCAGCGGGCCGATCGCGCCCAGCCCCAGCACCGCGGTGCCGTTGGTGACCACGCCGACCAGGTTGCCGCGTGCGGTGTAGCGGAAGACCTTGGCCGGGTCGTCACGGATCGCCTCGCTCGCCGCCGCCACGCCGGGCGAATAGGCGAGCGCCAGGTCGCGCTGGTTGCTCAACTGTTTGGTCGGCGTGACCGAGATTTTCCCGGGCACCGGCTGCTCGTGATACTCGAGCGCGGCCTGGCGCAGTTCGACGTTATCGCTGGAGGACATCGGCAATCCAAGTGCGGTTTGCTGGCGGGAATTATGGACCGCGCGTTCGCACCGGCGCGTGGCACCGACGCGGGCGCGCGGCGCGTGTGTCGCCGACGCTCGCTGGCGCGCGGGAAAGCGGTCGCGCCCCCGTT
>JAKANT010000172.1 GCA_021823635.1 Pseudomonadota bacterium | reverse complement strand
CAGGGCCGAACGCAGGCCGTGCGCGTCGCAGATCGCGCACGCGAGCGCGTCGGCGGCGTCGGTCGAAGGCGCGCGCGGCAGCGCAAGCAAGCGCTGCACCATCGCCTGCACTTGTTGCTTGTCCGCCTTGCCGTAGCCGACCACCGCCTGCTTGATCTGCAAGGCCGTATGTTCGTTGACCTCGAGCGCGGCGGCCACGGCGGCGCAGATCGCCGCGCCGCGCGCCTGGCCGAGCAGCAGGGTGGCCTGCGCGTTGACATTGACGAATACCTTCTCGATCGCCGCGCGCTGCGGCGCCGTGGCGGCGATCACCCGACCGAGCTCGGCCAGGATCACCCCCAGGCGCTGCGCCAGCGTTCCCGGCGGCACACGGATGACGCCCGCATCGACGAACGACAGCCGGTTGCCCGCCATTTCGATCACGCCGTAGCCGGTGCGGTTCAGGCCCGGATCGATGCCGAGGATGCGAAGGCGGTCAGACATCGACGGCCAGTTTCACGACTTGCATCAAAGCGCGCCGGTCACGGGCGGCTAGCGTTCCCGCACGCCGCAGTATCAAGCGATTGTCGATCGTGAACCATTTGAGCCGGATCACCGACGCTGCAGGAAGCCCCGCCGTCGCTAGGTCAGCGATGCGGACGTCATGCGGCCAAGGAGCGTTTTCGGCGCTGGTGATCATCGCGCACACGGTGTGGCCGGTCGCCTGATTCACTGGCGCCCGCGACAAGGCGACCGCGGGACGCCGTTTCTCGGCGGCGCGGTCGATGAACGGGAACGGAACTACCAGTACGTCGAACGCGTTCGGCACGAAGGCCGCGGATGAGCCTCGCTTAGAGGTCGGCGTAGGCACGCTCGTCCGCCTTCGACGCCCACTCGTCCAGGGTGGCCGAGACCGCGCGCGCGAACTCGATGTCGAGCACAGTGGCGCGTCGCAGGATCACCTCGGCGCCGCGAATCTCGAATGCGACCTGGTCGCCCTTGTCGAGCTTCAACGCACGCCGGACCGGCAGCGGAATCGTCGCCTGAAACTTCTCGGTCAGCTTGCTGGTGGCCGCTACGGTCATGTCGTCTATGACGCTCAGAGCAATGCCGTAATACCGCAGGCAGTGTAAGGGGCCGCTCCTCGCTGGTCAATGCCGGAAGTGCCGCGTGCCGGTGAACACCATCGCCACGCCGCGCTCGTCGGCGGCGGCGATCACTTCAGCGTCACGCACGCTGCCGCCGGGCTGGATCACGCAACTGGCGCCGGCGTCGACCACCGCGTCCAGGCCGTCGCGAAATGGGAAGAATGCGTCCGAGGCGACCGCCGAGCCCGCCAGCGAAAGACCCGCCTCGCGTGCTTTCAGCGCGGCGATGCGCGCCGAATCGATGCGGCTCATCTGACCGGCGCCCACGCCGAGCGTGGCGCCGTCGCGCGCGAACACGATCGCGTTGGACTTGACGAACTTGGCCACCTGCCAGGCGAACAGCAGATCGTCGAGCTGGCGCGCGCTCGGTTGCGCGCGCGTGACCACGCGCAGCTCGGCGCGCGCGACGCGCTTGGCGTCGGGCGACTGCACCAACAGCCCGCCGCCGACGCGCTTGAAGTCGAGGTCGTCCTGCGCCTCGCCCGCGGCGACGGCGAGCAGCCGCACGTTGGGCTTGGCGGCGAACACCGCGCGCGCGGCGTCGTCGAATGTCGGCGCGATCACGACTTCGACGAACTGCCGCGACACTGCCTCGGCGCACCGTCGGTCGACCGGGCGATTGAACGCGATGATGCCGCCGAAGGCCGAGGTCGGGTCGGTAGCGAACGCCTTACCGTAGGCGGCGGCGACGTCGTCCGCAATGGCCGCGCCGCAGGGATTGGCGTGCTTGACGATCACGCACGCCGGCGCATCGAAGCCTCGCACCGCCTGCCACGCGGCGTCGGCATCGGCGATGTTGTTGTAGGACAGTTCCTTGCCCTGAAGTTGTGCGTAGCCGGCCAGCAGGCCGGCGCCGACCTCGCGCTCGCGATAGAAGGCTGCCGCCTGATGCGGGTTCTCGCCGTAGCGCAGGTCCTGCACCTTGTGCCATTGCCGCGTCAGCGTCTGCGGGAAGGCGCCGCGGCGGCCGTTGTCGTCGAGCGCCGACAGGTAGTTGCTGATCGCGCCGTCGTAGCGCGCGGTGTGCGCGAACACCTTTCGCGCCAGTGCGAAGCGCAGCGTCGATCCGACGCGCCCGTGCCGGCGCAACTCCTCCAGCACCGCCGCGTAGTCGGCCGGATCGACGATCACCGTCACCGAGGCATGGTTCTTGGCGGCCGCGCGCAGCAGCGCCGGGCCGCCGATGTCGATGTTTTCGATCGCTTCGTCGAAACCGGCGTCGGCGCGCGCCACCGTGCGCTCGAACGGGTAGAGGTTGACGGCCACGATGTCGATCGGATCGATCCGGTGCGTAGCCAACGCCTGCATGTGGGCCGGCACGTCCTGGCGCGCCAGCAACCCGGCGTGGATGCGCGGGTGCAGGGTCTTGACGCGGCCGTCGAGAATCTCCGGAAAGCCGGTGTATTCGGCGACTTCGGTGACCGCGATGCCGTTGGCGTCAAGCAGTCTTGCCGTGCCGCCGGTCGACAGGATGCGATAGCCCAGATGCGTCAGCGCGGCCGCGAATTCGACGATGCCGGTTTTGTCGCTGACCGAGATCAGCGCCTGCTTCATAGCAGGCGGTAGTCGTGCAGTTTCTTGCGCAGCGTGTTGCGGTTGATGCCCAGCAACTGCGCCGCGGCGGACTGGTTGCCGGCGGCTCGCTCGAGCGCGAACTGCAGCAGCGGCCGCTCGACCGCTTGCAGCACCATCTCGTGCAGCGCGTGCGGCTTGGCGCCGCCCAGGGCGGCAAAGTATTGCTCCAGGTTGCGCAACACCGCTTGCTCGATCGTTTCGCCGCCACCGCGGCGGCCGGCGAGCGGCGCGCTCGACTCCGTGCCGTTGAGACGTGCGGCGGCGCCGCGTGCGGGATCGCGCGGGCGCTGCGAATTCGGTGCGGGCATGATTTCCCTCCCTCGCTTCAATGCACGCTCGTGCCGGCGTAATGCAGCCGGCCGTCGCGCTCGCCATGAGCGCGCAGGAACTCGTCGACCGCACGCGCCTGCGCGGCGGCGTCGTCGATGCGGTTCATGCGCTCGCAGAAGGCGGCGCCCCCCTCGAGGTGCGACGTGTACCAGATGATGTGCTTGCGTGCGGTGCGCACGCCGAGAAACTCGCCGTAGAAACGGTAATGATCCTCGAGATGCTGCTGCAGCAGCGGCCTCAGCTCGTCCACCGTCGGCGGTGCCAGCTTTTCACCGGTGCGCAGGTAATGCTCGATCTCGCGGAAGATCCACGGCCGCCCGAGCGCGGCGCGGCCGACCATCACCGCGTCCGCGCCGGTGTACTCGAGCACCGCACGCGCCTTCTCCGGGGTGTCGATGTCGCCGTTGGCGACCACCGGAATGTCGACCGCGTTCTTGACCGCGCGGATCGTGTCGTACTCGGCCGCGCCGCGGAAGCCGTCGGCGCGCGTGCGGCCGTGCAGCGTCAGCATCGCGACGCCGGCGTCGCGCGCGCGCCGCGCGATCGCCACCGCGTTGCGATGCGTTGGGTCCCAACCGGTGCGGTATTTCAGCGTGACCGGCACGTCGACCGCCGCGACCACCGCGTCGAGAATGCGCGCCACCAGGTCCTCGTCTTTCAGCAACGCCGAGCCGCACGCGACATTGCACACCTTCTTCGCCGGACAGCCCATGTTGATATCGATGATCTGCGCGCCGCGCGCGACGTTGTAGCGCGCGGCCTCGGCAAGCATCTGCGGGTCGGCACCCGCCAGTTGCACCGCGACCGGCGCTGGCTCTCCCTCGTGGTTCAGTCGCCGCATCGTCTTTTCGCTCGCCCACAGCCGCGGGTTCGAGGCGGCCATCTCGGACACCGCGTGCCCGGCGCCGAGGCGTTTGACCAGCTTGCGATACGGGCGGTCGGTCACGCCGGCCATCGGCGCCGCGAAAACGCGGTTCGGCAGGGCGACGGCACCCACGCGAAGTCCGGCGTGCATCGGAGAAACGCGGGAACGATGGAGAAGGGGCGCGCATTTTATCCTTCGAGGCGCGCGTGCGCCGTGGGCCGATAGGAAAAAAAGCACGAACGATGCGTGGCCGCGACGTCAGGCGCGTATGCCGAACATGAGCAGCGCAGCCCATTCGCGCCGCAACGGCGCCGCCAAGTCGAGCGTGGCGAGCCCCAGGGCGCGCGCCATTGCGATCGGCGCGAAGCGTGTCGCGAAAATGCGGGGTAGCCAGCGCGTGACGGCGGCGATCGCGGTGCGGTCGGCGCGCCGCCGTTCGGCGTAACGCGCGAGCGCGACTGGGACGTCGTCGTCGGCCAGGCAGTCGGCAAGTGTGGCGGCATCGCGCAGCGCGAGATTGAATCCCTGGCCGGCGACTGGATGCAAGGTCTGTGCCGCATTGCCGATCGCGACGCAACGGTGCGCGGTCACTTCTTCGCGCAGGCTTTGATGCAGCACGACGTCGCGCAGTGCCCCGACCGACTCGACCCGACCGATGCGCGCACCGAGCGCGCGTTGCAACTCGTCGCGCAACGCGTCGGCGGGCAGCGCGAGGCGACGGTGCGCGAGCTCGCGAGTCATGCACCAGACGAGCTCGAGCGCCGGCGCCGGTGCGGCGGGCGTCGGCAGCAGCGCCAGCGGCCCTTCGCGCGTGAAGCGCTCGAACGCGGCGCCTGCGCCCGGTCCGGCGATGCGGGCATCGCCGATTAACGCGACCGCGTCGTCCAGCGGCGGACGGTTGCCGGGCTGCGGCAGCCAGCCTTCGGCGTTGACCGCGAGCGACGCCTCGAACGCGTCGCCGTCGGCGCAGACGATGCGCACCGCGGCCGGTTTCTGCTGCACTTCGACGACCCGCCGCGGCCGGCGGATCTCGATCCTTGGTTCGGCGGCGGCCGCTGCGCTCAGGCAGGTGAGCAGATCGCCGTAGAACACCGTCGCGCCGAGAGCTTGGCCGCCGAAGTCGGCCGCGCTGATGTGTGTGGCGCCGAACTCGCCGGCCGAACTGACGAAGACGTCTCGGATCGGGGCGCGCGGCGGCGGCTCGATCAGCGGCGCAAGGATGTGCCAGCTGCCGCGCGACAGCGCGAGCAGC
>JAKANT010000171.1 GCA_021823635.1 Pseudomonadota bacterium | reverse complement strand
CGCCCACGCGATCGATCTTGTTGAACACCAGCACCTGGGGTATCTCGGCCGCCCCGATCTCGGCCAGCACGGTCTCGACCGCCTCGATTTGCGCCGCGCGCGTCGGCGCAGAGGCATCGACGACGTGCAGCAGCAGGTCGGCTTCGACCGCTTCTTCCAGCGTCGACTTGAAGGCCGCAACCAGCGAGTGCGGCAGCCCGCGGATGAAACCGACCGTGTCGGACAACACGATTTCGCCGACCCCTTCCACGAAGCATCGCCGCAGCGTCGTGTCCAAGGTGGCGAACAATTGATCGGCCGCCAGTACCTGGGCGCGCGTCAGCGCGTTGAACAAGGTGGACTTGCCGGCGTTCGTGTAGCCGACCAGCGAAACGGTGAACACGTCGCGCCGCGCGCGCGCGCGCCGTTGCGTGCGGCGCTGCTTGTGCAGCGTTTTCAAGCGTTCGCGCAGCAGCTTGACGCGATGGCCGATCTGGCGCCGGTCCAGTTCGATCTGCTTCTCACCGGGGCCGCCGGTCTTGCCCAGACCGCCGCGCTGCCGTTCCAGATGGGTCCAGCCGCGCACCAAGCGGGTCGAAAGGTGTTCGAGGCGCGCCAGCTCGACCTGCAGCTTGCCTTCGCGGCTCTTGGCGCGCTGAGCGAAGATGGCGAGGATCAGCGCGGTGCGATCCAGCACCGCGAGCTTCAATTGCTGCTCGAGGTTGCGCTGCTGCGCCGGCGAGAGCGCGACGTCGAAGATCACCGTATCGGCGCTGCCGGCGGCGGCCGCAGCGCGCAGTTCTTCGACTTTGCCGCGCCCGACGAAGTACGCCGGGTCGGGCCGCTCGCGGCGCGCCAGCACGCGCTCGACGACGCGTGCGCCCGCCGATTCGGCCAACTGAGCGAGTTCCTCGACCGAATCGGGCGACGACGAATCGGCCGTGTCGCGCAGCGCGACGCCGACGATCAGCGCACGGGCGCCTGGCGCCGCGCGGCGAAGATCGCTACCCGCTTCGTTCAGCTCGATTGCTCCAGATTGAGATTGACCGGGCGCGCCGGCACGACGGTCGAGATGGCGTGCTTGTAGACCATCTGGGTGACCGTGTTGCGCAGGAGCACGACGTACTGGTCGAACGATTCGATCTGGCCCTGCAGCTTGATGCCGTTGACCAGGTAGATCGACACCGGAATGTGTTCCTTGCGCAGAGCATTCAGGAACGGGTCTTGTAGCAGTTGCCCTTTGTTGCTCATGGTCGCTCCGATCGGTTCCGCCACACGCCGTGCCGACGGTGGGCGCATTCAGCGCGCTTCGCGCACACGCTTAGATGCGACCGCACGCTGGAAATTCAATGTAAATGAAAACACCGTCGGATGCCACCGCGGACCATCGCGCCAGGCTGTCAATCCGTGGCCGCGTACGGGTTGGCACTGGTGCGGAATTCGATACGCAATGGCGTGCCCCGCAGCTCGAATTTTTCGCGGAACCAACCCTCCAGATAGCGCCGGTAGGCGGCCGGCACGTGCTGCAGCGAGTTGCCGTGGATGACGATCACGGGCGGATTGTGTCCACCTTGGTGCGCGTACCGCAGCTTCGGCCGCGTGCGCCCGCTGCGCGGCGGCGGCTGGCGCTCGATCGCAGCCGCCAACGCGCGCGTCAATCGCGGCGTCGGCAGCTTCGCGTGCGCGGCCTGGTAGGCGCGGTTGACCGACCGCATCAACGCCGCCAGTCCGGTGCCGGCGCGCGCCGAGACGTAATGCCGCGGCGCCCAGTCCAGGAAGTGCAGCTTGCGATCCAGCTCGCGCTTGATGCGCTGCCGCTGCTCGTCGTGCAGACCGTCCCACTTGTTGACGGCGACCACCAGCGCGCGCCCGGCCTCTAGGATGAAGCCGGCGATGTGCGCGTCCTGTTCGGTGATCTGCGCCGCGCCATCGACCAGCAAAACCGCTACATGGCAGCGCTCGATCGCCTGTAGCGTCTTCACCACCGAGAACTTTTCGATGGTTTCAAACACTTTGCCGCGCCGGCGCAGGCCGGCGGTATCGATCAGCGTGTAGGCGGCGCCTCCGTAATCGAAGTCGATTTCGATCGCGTCGCGCGTCGTGCCCGGTTCGTCGAACGCGATCTGACGCGGCTCGCCGAGCAGCGCGTTGACCAGCGTCGACTTGCCGACGTTGGGCCGGCCGACGATCGCGACGCGGATGCGGTCGTGATCCGGCGCTGGCGCTTGCGGCGCAGGCACCGTGAAGCCGGCCAACACCACCTCCATCAGCGCCGCCACGCCGTCGCCGTGCGCGGCCGAGACCGGATGCGGTTCGCCCAGGCCCAACTCGTGAAACTCGGCCCACGCCGCCGGCGGCAGCCCTTCGGCCTTGTTCACCGCGAGCACGAGCCGCCGCCCGCTCTTGCGTAGGCGCTCGGCGATACGCCGATCGTGCGCGGTCAAGCCGTCGCGCGCATCGACGACGAACACGACGACGTCGCTTTCGGCGATCGCCTGCTCGGCCTGCGCCGCCATCTCGCGCACGATGCCCTCGTGCGCCGCCGGCTCGAAGCCGCCGGTGTCGATTACGAGATACGGTACCGGGCCGACGCGTCCGGCGCCGTAGTGGCGGTCGCGCGTCAGCCCCGGGAAGTCGGCCACCAACGCAGCGCGGCTGCGCGTCAGGCGATTGAACAGGGTCGATTTGCCGACGTTGGGCCGACCGACCAGCGCGACGACCGGCAGCATGGCGATCTCCGCGACGCCCGGTTCAGCGGCCGAACGCAAGCAGTGCGACCGTGCCGCCCGTCGTCTGCACGACGATGCCGTCGTCCCAGCGCTGCGGGCGTGCGACGATCGCGCCGTCGCCCACCTCGAGCCGCGCCAGCATCGCGCCGTCGTCGCCGGCGAGGAAGTGGACGTAGCCCTCGAGGTCGCCGACCGCGATCGCCCGCGCGAGCGCGAGCGGTGCGCTCAACTGGCGGTTTTGCAGTTGATCGTTGCGCCATGCGTTGGCGCCGCCTTCGCGGCCGTAGGCGTACACGTGCGAGCGCGCATCCACCGCATAGACGCGCGCGCCGCCGATCTCCGGTCCGGCGCCCGCCGACAGGTCGCGCGCCCAGCGCAGACTGCCGCTGGCCAGATCGGCGCAGATCAATCGGCCCTGAAACGAAGCGGCGCATACATCGCGCCCGTCAACGGCCGGTTTGCCGATCACGTCGGCCAGCCGCTCGACCTCGGTCGTCCCTTTCGGCTCGGACACCGTCGTCTCCCAGCGCGCCGCGCCGTTGGCGAGCGCAAGCGCCACCAGCTTGCCGCCGGGGAAACCGACCAGCACGTTGTCGCCGGCAAACGCCATCTCGGTCGGCGCTCTGAGGGTGAGCGGCGGCTGCTGGCGCTGGTACAGCCAGCGGCGTTTGCCGCTGTCGGCTTCGAAAGCGGCGATGCGGTGATCGGTCGAGCGCACGATCACCAGCCCGCGCCCGACCAGCGGCGGCGCGGTGACGTCGCTCGCCACGCGTGCGCGCCAAAGTTGCCCGCCGTCGGGGCCGAGCGCGATCACGTCGCCACGCGGGCTGGCCACCGCCAGCGTCAAGCCATCGCTGCCGACACCGGCGGAGATCGGCACGTCCAACGTGACGCGCCATACCTCGCGACCCGTCTCGGGCGCGAGGCGCGTGACGGCGCCGTTGGCGGCCGCGGCGTAGATCGCGTTGTCGAACACGGCCGGCTGCAGTGCGAAGCCGCGCGCCGCGCCGACGTCGGTGCGCCATACGATGCGCGCCGGCTGCGGCGACTTGATTTCGACCAGCGCGGCCGGCTTGGTCAACGCCGGATCGCGCGACGAACAGGCGGCGGCCAGCAGCATCGCCGCCACGACCCACCCTGCGCGCAGCGCGCGCCCACCCATGGTGCTCGGCATCGCCACCTCAGGACGCGGCCGGCGCCGGTAGCGCATCGAGCTTGAACTGGATGTACGCGCGCAGCGGGTGCTCGGCGCCAGCACGTCGCAACGCCTCCTCATAGGCGGCGCGCGCGTCATCGAGCTTGCCCTGCGCGAACAGGATGTCGCCGCGGCGGTCGGCGAATTGCACGGCGTGCGACGCCGGCACCTCGCCGGACAGCGTCTGCAGCGCTTCGTCGTAAGCCTTCTGATCGAGCAGCACCCCGGCGAGCCGAACACGCGCAATGGCAGCAAGCTCGGGTCGGCCGGATTTGTCGATCACCCAGCGCAACTGCGCGGCAGCCGCCTTCCCATCGCCGGCTTCGTGATAGAGCTTCGCTGCCTGCAGCGCGGCCAGGCTTGCGTAGATGGTGCGGCCGTGCCTCTCGATCACGCTGCCGGCGATTTCGCGTGCCTTGGCCGTGTCGTTCGCGTCCAGGGCGCGCAGCAACTGATCATAGACGGCGGCTGCCTCCTGCGCCTCGCGCCGCTCGTACCAGCGCCAGCCGTTGTAAGCGGCGATCGCCGCCAGCACCAGCGTGGCGACGGTCAGGACGAAGTTGCCGTACTTCTCCCACCACGCCTTGAACGTGGCGATCTGCTCCTGTTCCTGCAGGTCGTATGCCATCGGTCCTCAAGCTTGTTCGTTGTCCTGACTGAGCGCGTCGATCAGCGCGTCCGCGAGCCGCGCCTGCGGCACCACGCCCTGCTGCGCGAACGGCGCGTCGGCGGCGCGCGCACGCAGCGCTTTGACCGCCACCGCGCCCTGCGCGAGCTCGGCCTCACCGACGATCACCGCGTACTCGGCACCGCTTTGATCGGCCTTCTTCATCTGCGACTTCAGGCTCGCCTCGCCGGCGTGGTACACGACGTCCAGTCCCGCATCGCGCAGCCGCTCGGCGAGCAGGAACGCGGCGTGTGCGGTGGCGCCGCCCTGATGCACGACATAGGCGTCGATCGCCGGCGCCGGCGCGGTTGCCGCCGATTGGCGCAGCAGTTCGATCACACGTTCGACGCCGATCGCATAGCCGCACGCCGGGGTCGGCCGCCCCCCCATGCGTTCGATCAGCGGGTCGTAGCGGCCGCCGCCGCAGATCGTGCCCTGGCTGCCGAGCGCGTCGGTGATCCACTCGAACACCGTCAGGTTGTAGTAGTCGAGCCCGCGCACCAGCCGCGGATTGACGACGAACTGCACACCGGCAGCGGCAAGCTGCGCCTGCAGGCGCTCGAAGAAAGCGCGCGATTGGTCGCCGAGGTAGTCGGTGATCCGTGGCGC
>JAKANT010000170.1 GCA_021823635.1 Pseudomonadota bacterium | reverse complement strand
GATGTCCCAGGCCTGCAGGTCGGCGATGCCGAGCTCGGCGGCGGCGAAGTCGCGCAATTCGGCCATGTCGCGCTCGGCGTGGGGCCGCGAGCGACGCGCGAGATCGCGCAAGAAATCGAGCACCTCGGCCGGCGAGGACGCCATTTTGGTCGCCAGCGAAAGCTCGGCGTAATTGGCGAAGCCCAGCAGGTTGGCCGCCTCGCGCCGCAGCCGCAGCAACTCGAGCATCAGCGCGGTGTTGTCCCACTCGGGCTTGCCGAGTTCGCTGGCGCGCGTGTAGTAGGCGCGATGCAGCCGCGCGCGCAGCGCACGGTCATCGGCGTACTGCATCGCGGGCATAAAGCTGGGGAAGTGCAGGGTGAGCTTGTAGCCCGCCTTGCCTTCGGCGGCCGCCGATTCGCGGTATTGCTGCAGCACGTCCGTCGGGACGCCGGCGAGCTGCGCGGCGTCCTCGACGTACAGCGCGAACGCGTTGGTCGCGTCGAGCACGTTTTCGGCGAAGCGCGTCGAAAGCTGCGCGGCGCGCTCGCGCAGTTGCCGCAAACGCGCCTTTTTCTCCGGCGCCAACTCGGCGCCGCCGAGCCGGAAGTCGCGCAGTTCGTTCTCGACCACCTTGCGGCGCGCCGCCGGCCATTGCGCGAAGTCTTGGCGCGCGGCGATGGCCTTGAACTTGGCGTACAGGGCTTCGTTTTGCGCCAACTCGGTCCAGAAGGCGGTGATCTTCGGCAGGTTGGCGTTGTATTCGGCGCGCAGCGCCGGCGTGTCGACCACCGCATTGAGGTGCGCGACCGCGGCCCAGGCGCGCGACAGCCGCTCGGTCGCGTCGTCGAGCGCCTCGACCACGTGTGTCCAGTCGGCCGGGGTGGCGGCATCGGTGATGTGTTCGACCGTCGATCGAGCTGCGGCGAGCAGCGCTTCGACCGCCGGGGTGATGTGCGCGGGCCGGATCGCATCGAAACGCGCCAACCCGCTGAAGTCGAGCAAAGGATTGGAGTTTTTATCGAAGGGCATCTGCAATCGCTGTGCAAGCGTGCATCAGGCACGTGGTTGGCTCGCACCGGGCATCGGTGCCAGGCCGGCGCTGCGCTCGGCCGCCTCGACCGTGTTGGCGAGCAGCATCGCGATGGTCATCGGGCCGACACCGCCCGGCACCGGCGAGATCGCGCCGGCCACTTCGCGCACGGCGGCGAAATCGACGTCCCCCGTCAGTCTGCCGTCGGGCGTGCGGTTGGTGCCGACATCGATCACCACCGCGCCCGGCTTGACCATGTCGGCGGTCACGAGATTGCGCTTGCCGGCAGCGGCGATCAGCACGTCGGCCTGGCGCGTGATCGCCGCCAGGTCGCGCGTGCGCGAATGGCAGATCGTCACCGTCGCATCGGCCGCCAGCAGCAGCATCGCCATCGGCTTGCCGACCATGTTGGAACGTCCGATCACGACCGCGTGCTTGCCGGCGAGCGCGCAGCCGATCGAGTCCAGCATCGTCATCACGCCGTACGGTGTGCAGGAGCGAAAGTGCGGCCGGCCGGCGAGCGTCAATCCGGCATTGGTTGGATGCAGGCCGTCGACGTCCTTTTCGAAGGCGATCGCGTCGACCACCTGCTGCGCGTCCAGGTGCGCAGGCAGCGGTAGCTGGACGAGTATTCCGTGCACGGCGGCATCGTCGTTGAGCGCGCGCACGCGCGCCAGCAGCTCGGCCTGCGTGGTGCTCGCCGGCAGGTGCGCGAAAAACGAGCGGATACCCGTTTCCTCGCATGCCTTGATCTTGTTGCGCACGTAAACAGCCGAGGCCGGGTCGTCACCGACCAGCAGCACCGCAAGGCCCGGCCTGACGCCGCGCGCGGCGAGCGCCGCGACGCGCTGTGCGAGACCGGCGCGAACCTGCGCGGCAAGGGCTTTGCCGTCGATCAACCGGGCCGACATAGGGGGAATCGAGGATCGAGGGGATAGCTGATTCTACGCGGCCGACCTCGCGCCCTCCGCGCGTGTCAGCCGCTGCCGCTGCCGCTCGCCAGCGCCACCCGCATCAGATCGGCCACGGTATTCGCCTGCAGTTTGTCCATGATGTTGGCGCGGTGCGCCTCGACCGTCTTGATTGCGATGCCGAGATCGTCGGCGATCTGCTTGTTCAGCCGTCCGGCGACGATGCGCTCCAGCACCTGCTGTTCGCGCGGCGTCAGCCGCGCCAGCAGCGCCTCGTTCATGCGCTGCCGTTCGGCCGCGGCGGCCCGCTCGCGCGCCTGCACCAGCAGCCGCTCGACCAGCGCCTTCAGGTCCGCCTGGTTGAAGGGTTTCTCGATGAAGTCGGCCGCGCCTTTCTTCATCGTCGAGACCGCCATCGGCACGTCGCCGTGGCCGGTGATGAAGACGATCGGCAGGCGCGCCTTGCGCGCCAGCAGTTCGTCCTGCAATTGCAGTCCGCTCTTGCCCGGCATGCGCACGTCCAGGATCAGCACCGCGATCGCTTGCGGATCGAAGTCTTGCAGGAACGCTTCCGCGCTGGCGTAGGTTCGCACCTGGTAGCGGCTCGCTTCCAGCAGGTACTGCAGCGAATCGCGTACGGCCTCGTCGTCGTCGACGACGTAGACGACGCCGCGCGGCTCCTCGGCGTCGCCGGCGGCGGCAGCCGTTTCGGGGGGCAGTGGGCTGGTCATGGGCGACTCAATTCGGGTTCGGGGTGAAGGGCGAGCGGAAGTGTGAAGCGTACGACCGCGCCGCCGGTGGGCTCGGGGTTCGGCTCGATCAGCATGCGGCCATGATGAAACTCCACGATCGAACGGCAAATGCTAAGGCCCATGCCCATGCCGTCGGGTTTGGTGCTGAAGAACGGCTTGAAGAGGTGCGGCAGGTGTTCGGCGGCGATGCCGGTGCCGCGATCGATGACGCGCACTTCGGCTTCGCCGTCGCCGGCGGCGGCGACCTCGACGTCGATGCGCCGCACCGACGCCCGCTCCATCGAATCGAGCGCGTTCTTCAGCAGGTTCAGCAGCACCTGCTCGATCAGGATCGGATCGACGTCGAGCGGCGGCAACTCGGGGTCGATACGCGAAACGATGGCGATGTTCTTCTTGTCGGCCTCGATCTGGGCGAAGGCGATCGCGTCTTCGACGATGCGGGCGGCGGGCGTGGGCTGCCGCCGCGGTTCGGAGCGCTTCACGAACTCGCGTATGCGGCGGATGATTCCGGCCGCGCGTTGCGCCTGTTGCGCCAGCTTGGCGAGCGCGTGCTCGAGTTCGGCGGCCGGCAGCTTGCCGGCGCGCAGTCGCGCCAATGTGCCTTCGCTGTAATTGGTGATCGCCGCCAGCGGCTGATTGAGCTCGTGGGCGAGCGAAGACGCCATTTCGCCGAGCGTCGTCAGCCGCGCCGTGAAGTGCACTTTTTCTTGCTGCTGACGCGCCATCTCCTCGGCCGCTTTGCGCAGCGTGATGTCGCTCGCGATCTGCAGCCGCGCGCCGCTGGTGTCGTCGGCTTGCCCCGCGCGCGATTCGTCCGGCCACTGGATCGTGCGGGTCCGCACGTCGAACCAGCGCTCGCTGGCGGCATCGAACAACTCACCGCTGTCGCGCTGGCGCAAACCGGCCTGCAGGCGCTGGTGACCCGCGGCGCTGGCGCCGAAGCGTTCCCGATAAGAGCGGTTCGCGAACAGCAGCTCGCCGCGCTCCGGGGCCACGACCGAGACCGCCGCGTCGAGCGACTCCAGCACGGTCTTGAACCGTTCGTGCGCAGCGGCCAGTTCCAGCCGCACCCGCCTTTGCTCGGTGACGTCGGTCATCGACGTCATCCAGCCGATCTGCTGGCCGCTGGCATCGACCAGAGGCGACGAATGCATCTGCGAATCGAAGCGCGAGCCGTCCGGCCGCAGCACCGCGACTTCGACGGCATCGGCCGAGGCGCCGCCTTGCAGCATCACTTCCAGCGCGCGCGTGTTGCGCTCGACGTCTTCCGGCGCCCAGTAGGGAAAGGGCGCTTTCCGCCCCACGAGGGCGGCGGCCGGCCAGCCGGACATGCGGCAGAAGGCGCGGTTCACGTAGCGGATCACGCCGTCCATGTCGAGCACGCGGAAGCCGATCGCCAGCGAATCCTCCATCGCTCGCCGCAAGGCCGTTTCGGCGAGCAGCGCGCGATCGAGTCTGAGCTGGCGCGTGGTGTAGCGCGCCAATGAGGCGAGCGCGACGATGACCGCTGCGGCCAGCCCGGCCACCACCCAAACCAGAGCGTCGCGCAGCAGCGGCGCGTCGACGCGGTACGCGAAGGCGAGCAGGCGCACGTTGCGCGGCAGCGGCGAAATGGTGGTTTCGTAGCGCAACGCCTCGTCGCCCGCGCCGAGCGACGCGCTCGTGCTGGCGAGCGCATGATCGCCGACCATCAGCGCCAGCCGGTAGCGGTCGAGGATTTCGGGCGCGACAACGCGCAGCAGGAACACGCCGGCGTCGACGCGCGCAACCAGCGCTTCGCCGCGCCCGGACGGCACCGCCGCAATGATCGCCAGTTGTGCGGCGGCGTCGGGCACGTGCTCGAACAGTACCCCGCCGCTGGCGCGTGCGTGCGCCAACGCGACTTCGAGCGCCGGACTGACCGGGGTCGGGCCGCCGAACACGGGGGCGCCGTCGACCTGCGCAAGCACCCGTCCGGCGCCATCGACATACTGCAGCCGCACCAGCTCGCGCTTGGTCACCAGCAGTTCGTCGGCACGCAATTTGAAGCGATCGCGGGGACTCGCGGTGTCGCTCAGCTCCAGCGCCAGTGCGAGCAGCGCCTCGCCCATCGCGTCCAAGCGCATGCCGAGCTGCCGCGCGGCGGCGTCGACGTCGCGGCTGATCGCCTCGCGTTGCACTTGACGCTGCTCGACCACCAGAGCGACGAACAGGCCGGCGATCAGCGCCACGATGCAGGCGATGATCACGAACGGCAGGCGGGGCGCATGCGCACGCGGCCGCGTCTGCGCCGCTGCCAGCGCATCGAAGGTGTCGATCAATGAACGGGACTCGCCGCGGCTCGTCATCGGATCACCGCGCGCCACACTCTGTCACGCCGGCGACAAAACGAACATGCCGGTGCATATTACTGACCGACTCGGCTGCCGACCGAGGCCGGGCCCACAAGTCAAGGGCGATCGGACGCCAGCGGAACCGTTGCACAATGTGCAACGAAATAGCGTAATTTGGAATTCTGGGCGCCCGCTGCTACAGTTGCCC
>JAKANT010000169.1 GCA_021823635.1 Pseudomonadota bacterium | reverse complement strand
AGCTCATCGAACTTGGGCGCCGGCTGGTGGATGGAACGGCGTTCGTCGGACTGGATCGGACCGCGCTCGTCGATCGGCCGGCCGAGCACGTCCATCACGCGCCCCAGCACACCGGGGCCGACCGGTACGGTGATCGGCGCGCCGGTGTTCCTCACCTTCATGCCGCGCCGTAGGCCGTCACTGGAGCCGAGCGCGATCGTGCGCACCACGCCGTCGCCCAACTGCTGCTGACCCTCGAACGTCAGACCCTGCTCGACCAGCTTGTTGCCCGGGTCGGCTTCCAGCACCAGCGCGTCATATACACGCGGAATCTGCTCGCGCGGAAATTCGACGTCGACCACCGCGCCGATGCACTGAACGATCGTTCCCAACGACATATCCACCTCAGCTCAGAATTCGCTATGACACCGCCGCCGCACCGCCGACGATCTCGGAAATTTCTTTCGTGATGCCGGCCTGACGCGTCTTGTTGTAGACGAGTTGCAGCTCGTCGATCAGTTTCTTCGCGTTGTCCGACGCCGCTTTCATCGCCACCATGCGCGCGCTCTGCTCGCTCGCCATGTTCTCGGCAACCGCCTGGTAGATCAGCGCCTCGACGTAACGCGTCATCAACTCGTCGATCACGCGCTGCGCGTCCGGCTCATATAGGTAATCCCAGGCGTAGGCGCGCTTCTCTTCCTCGCTTTGCGCCAGCCTGTCGGCCGACAGCGGCAGCAACTGCTCGATCACCGGCTCCTGCCTCATCGTGTTGATGAAGCGCGAGTAGGCGAGGTAAACGGCGTCGATGCGGCCTTCGGCATAGGCGTCCAACTGCACCTTGACCGGGCCGATCAACTTCTCCAAGTGCGGCCGATCGCCCAGCTGCACGACGTGCGAAACGACGTTCGCGTTCAAGCGCTGGAGGAAGCCCAAGCCCTTGTTGCCGATGGCGGTCGCCTGGAACTTCACGCCGGCGGCATCCCATTCCTTGATCTTGGCGAGCACCGCGCGCTGGATGTTGGTGTTCAGCCCGCCGCACAGGCCCTTGTCGGTGGACACCAGGATCAAGCCCACCGTTCGGATCGGTTCGCGCTTGAGCACGAACGGGTGCTTGTACTCGGGATTGGCCTGCGCCAGGTGGGCGGCGATGTTGCGAATCTTGTCGCCGTAAGGACGTGCCTGCCGCATGCGCTCCTGCGCCTTGCGCATCTTGCTGGCGGCGACCATCTCCATCGCCTTCGTGATCTTGCGCGTGTTCTGCACGCTCTTGATCTTCAGGCGGATCTCTTTGGTGCTCGGCATGACGTCTGCGCTCCGGGTCGCCTCAGTAAGCGCCGGTCTTCTTGAACTCCTTGATCGCGGCGTGCAGCGCTTCCTCGTCCTCCTTGGACAGGTCTTTGGTGGCCTCGATGCGCTCGACCAACGCCGTATGCTTGGTCTTCAGGTAATCGCGCAGCGCTTTCTCGACCGCGAGCGCTTTTTTGACGTCGACGTCGTCGAAATAGCCGTTGTTGACCGCGAACAGCGTGATCGCCTGCTCCCACACCTGTAGCGGGTGGTACTGCGGCTGCTTCATCAGCTCGGTCACCATGCGGCCGCGCTCGAGCTGCTTGCGCGTGGCCTCGTCCAGGTCGGAAGCGAATTGCGCGAACGCCGCCAGCTCCCGGTACTGCGCCAGCGCCAGACGCACCCCGCCGCCGAGCTTCTTAATGATCTTGGTCTGCGCCGCGCCGCCGACCCGCGACACCGAGATACCGGCGTTGATCGCCGGCCGGATGCCGGCGTTGAACAGGTCGGTCTCGAGGAAGATCTGTCCGTCGGTGATCGAGATGACGTTGGTCGGCACGAACGCGGTCACGTCGCCCGCCTGCGTCTCGATGATCGGCAGCGCCGTCAGCGAGCCGGTCTTGCCCTTGACGGCTCCCTTGGTGAACTTCTCGACGTATTCCTCGTTCACGCGCGCGGCGCGCTCGAGCAGCCGCGAATGCAGATAGAACACGTCGCCGGGGTACGCCTCGCGGCCCGGCGGGCGGCGCAGCAGCAGCGACACCTGCCGGTAGGCCCACGCCTGCTTGGTCAGATCGTCGTAGATGATCAGTGCGTCCTGGCCGCGATCCCGGAAATACTCACCCATCGTGCAGCCGGAGTACGGCGCGATGTACTGCATCGCCGCGGATTCGGAGGCGCTTGCCGCCACCACAATCGTGTACGCCATCGCGCCGTGCTCTTCCAGCTTGCGCACGACGTTGGCGATCGTCGAAGCCTTCTGTCCGATCGCGACGTAGATACAGATCAGGTCCTTGCCCTTGGAGTTGATGATCGTGTCGACCGCGACCGCGGTCTTTCCGGTCTGGCGGTCGCCGATGATCAGCTCGCGCTGCCCGCGGCCGATCGGCACCATCGCGTCGATCGATTTGAGGCCCGTCTGCACCGGTTGCGACACCGATTTGCGCCACATCACGCCGGGGGCGACTTTTTCGATCACGTCGGTCAGCTTGGCGTTGATTGGCCCCTTGCCGTCGATCGGCTGCCCGAGCGAATTGACGACTCGGCCGATCAGCTCGGGGCCGACCGGCACCTCGAGGATGCGGCCGGTGCTCTTGACCGTATCGCCCTCTTTGATGTGCTCGTAGTTGCCGAGCACCACCGCGCCGACGGAGTCGCGCTCGAGGTTCAGCGCCAGCCCGTACGTGTTGCCCGGGAACTCCAGCATCTCGCCCTGCATCGCATCGGACAGACCGTGGATGCGGCAGATGCCGTCGGTGACCGACACCACGGTGCCCTGCGTGCGGATGTCGGCGCTGACGCCGAGGCCCTGAATGCGAGTCTTCAGCAGCTCGCTGATTTCGGATGGATTGAGTTGCATACGCCAACTCCTGGTTGTCTATTCGTTACGGCGCCGTCAGCGCTGCTTGCATTTCGGCCAGACGCGCCTTCACGGTGCCATCGAGCACGTGATCGCCGACGGTCACCCGTACGCCGCCGATCAGCTCGGGATCGACCTTGACTTCCGGCTTCAGTTTCAGGCCGAACTTGCGCGACAGACCCCACAGCAGCTCGTCGAGCTGGCCGTCGGCGAGCGGAAATGCGCTTTCGATCAAGCAGTCGGCGGCGCCCTCGGCCGCGTTCTTGCGCTGACGGAACTGCTTGGCCACTTCGGACAGCACCGCCAAGCGGTCGTTCTCGATGACGACGCGCAGCAAGTTCTCGACCGCCGGCGCCAGCTTGTCTTTCACCAGCCCGGTGAGCAGCGTGAGCATCTGCGCCGACGTCAGCTTCGGATCGCCCAGAAGCGGCGCGACTTGCGGATGGCGGGTAATGGCGGCCAGTTCCTCGAGCTGCACCAGCCACTGATCGAGCGCGGCGGAAGGGTCCGACTGCGCGGCAGCGAACAAGGCTTCCGCGTACGGGCGTGCAATCGTCGACAGTTCGGCCATGGCTTACAGACGCGCCCGCAACTGCGCCAGCAGATCGGCGTGCACTTGGGCGTTGACTTCGCGCCGCAGGATCTGCTCGGCGCCGGCCACCGCCAGGCGCGCGACCTCGTCGCGCAGCGCGAGCTTCGCGCGCTGCATCTCTTGTTCGGCCTCGACCTTGGCCTGCGCCAGGATGCGGGCGCGTTCGGCCTCGGCCTCTTTCTTGGCCTGCTCGACGATCGCCGCCGCCAGTTTTTCGGCCTCTGCGGTGCGCGCCTGGCTGGCGGCACGCGAATCGGCTTCCAGCTTGGCGATGCGCTTTTGCGCCTCGGCCAGGCTCTGATTGCCCAGTTCGGCGGCCTTCAGTCCGTCGGCGATTTTCTTTGCGCGCTCGTCGAGCGCGTTGCGCAGCGGCGGCCAGATGTACTTCATCGTCACCCACGCGCCGATGAAGAAGACCACCAGCTGGACGAACAGCGTGGCGTTGATGTTCATGGGAGGCTGCGACTCTGAAAACGCCGGCCGCCGGTCACCAAGCGCGCCGGCGACTGCGAACGATGGACCGCGGCGTGCTTCAGCCGGCGAACGGGTTGGCGAACGCGAACATCATCGCGATACCGACGCCGATCAGGAACGCGGCGTCGATCAGGCCCGCCAGCAGGAACATCTTGGTCTGCAGCGTGTTCATCAGCTCTGGCTGGCGCGCCGCCGCCTCGATGTACTTGCCGCCCATGATGCCGATGCCGATGCAGGCGCCGATGGCCCCCAGACCGATGATCAGACCGCAAGCCAGGGCAACGAGAGCAACGTTGGTCATTTAAGACTCCTTGTTTTCAGAGAAGGTGAACCGATGCGCCAGTCAATGGCCTTCGTGCGCCTGGCCGATGTAGACCAGGGTCAGCATCATGAAGATGAAGGCCTGCAAAAGAACGATCAGGACGTGGAACAACCACCAGGCGGTGCCGGCCAGCACATGGCCGATCACCATCAGGATGCCGGGTCCGCTGAAGGCGGCGAAGCCGCCGAGCAGTGCGATCAGGAAGAACAGCAGTTCGCCCGCATACATGTTGCCGAACAGCCGCATGCCGAGCGAGACCATTTTCGCGGCGTACTCGATCAGGTTCAGACCGAGGTTGGCCGGGTACAGATACCACTTGGCGCCGAAAGGCGCGCAGAACATCTCGTGCACCCAGCCGCCGAAGCATTTGATCTTGATCCCGTTATACAGCATTAGCAGCAGCACGCCGAAAGACATGCCAACGGTGCAATTCAGATCGGCGGTCGGCAGTGGACGCAGGTACTCGATGTGAAACAGGTTGTGCGCGATCCACGGAAACAGATCGACCGGGATCAGGTCGATCGCGTTCATCAGCGCGATCCAGACGAACACGGTCAACGCCAGCGGCGCGACGAACGTGCGGTCCCCGTGCACGATCGATTTGCTCTGCTCCTCGACCAGTTCGACGACCATCTCGACGAACGCCTGAAAGCGCCCGGGCACCCCAGCGGTCGCCCGTTTGGCGGCGGCGCGCAAGACGAGCAGCGCCGTCACCAGCAT
Organism: Pseudomonadota bacterium; assembly: GCA_021823635.1. Taxonomy (GTDB): domain Bacteria; phylum Pseudomonadota; class Gammaproteobacteria; order Burkholderiales; family Burkholderiaceae_F; genus JAKANT01. The sequence continues at coordinate 255 of JAKANT010000169.1, read as the reverse complement.
CAGCACCGAGAAGAAAACGGTATCGAGGTTGACGACCGTGAAGTCGACGATGAACGTCTGCTTCGCGGTGGCCGCGTGCGTGAGGTGATGGACGATGTACTCGGTGGCGGTGGGAGCCTGGCTCGCGGCCATTTCGTTTCTCGTCTAACGCCAGATGATTGCGACCAAATAACTCTTCAACACGGCGATGATCGCGATGATCAGCGCCAGCCAAACCAAATCCTCGTAGGCCCAGACGATCAGCGCCAGCAGCGC
>JAKANT010000168.1 GCA_021823635.1 Pseudomonadota bacterium | reverse complement strand
ACCACGGACACCGCGCGCGATGGCGGCGCGTAGAGCGCGGCGGCGACCGCAACCGCTAGCGCTCGGCGGGCGCATCGCCCTTCACCGAAGGCGGGCGCGCGCAATGCGGAATGTGGCCGACGCATCTCCTGCCCGCCGGGTGCCGTGCGGCGTCTCCCGCTCAGTTGGGGTAAGCGACGGTGAAGGTGGTCGACACCCTCTCGCCGCCGTAGGAAGCGCCAAGGGTGAAGGTCCGGGTGCCCGACCACAGACCGCTGGCGCGGGTCGAGATCTCGAAGCTCGCCCGGTCCTGGCCCTTGGGCACCCGCAGCGACGCGGGAACGATGAAGACGGCATCGGCCGCGATCCAGAGGCCGCTCTCTTCGGGGTGGCCCGGGCTGACCGACAACCCCACCGTGAGGTCATTGAACGCCGGCCGCAGCAGCGTCACGGTGACCACGCCTTTGCTGCCGGCCGTGACGCGCGCCGGCGCCACACCGATGCCCGCCAGCCACCGCAGCGCCAATTGCGGCGGGGGCTCGGCCTTGACCGGCGGCGCTTTGGGCGGCGGCGCCTGTGCGATCGCCGCAGGTGCCGCCAGTGTCGCCGCCAGCACGGCGACGGTGAGCCGGATGGACCGCGCATTCATGGATCGTCCTTTCGCTGCTGTACGCCGGCGCCATTTTTCGAAGCCAGCGTCAACGCACCGTCAACGGCGCAAGGTCCGGAGGTCGGTCCGCGTTCGGGGCGGGTGCCGTGCCGCCAGGGCGTGGGAAGCCGCGATGCCCGCTGTCCGCATGCGTCGATTGGCGTCGCGTTGCACGGGCACCACAACGCGCTCGAACGTCTGCGTGCTTTTTAGGGTGCGCGGCAGCCGCCATGGGCAGAGTCGTTGCAGGGCCGGCGGCGTCCGTACGCCCAAAGTAGACTTTTTTCATGCGTGCAGCGGTCGACGGCGAAACGGTGCTGGAAGGGCTGGCGCGCCGCGTGGCTCAAAATCGCCTGACGCGGCGGGATGTCCTTTGGCTTTTTGGCGCTTCCGCGGCTGCGGCCACAAGCGCCGCGCTGTCGGGCTGCGCCATCTCGCCGGTGACCGGGCAAGGCATCCTGGTCGGCATGACCGAAGAGGAAGAGCGCGCGATCGACCGCCGCTTCGCGCCGCACCAGTTCTCGCGCGACCTTGGGGCCGTGCAGGACGCCGACCTCAATCGTTACGTCGCCGAAGTCGGCGGCGCCCTGCACAAGGTGAGCCACCGCCCGGCGATGCCGTATTCGTACCGCGTGCTCAATGCCAACTACGTCAATGCCTACACGTTTCCCGGCGGGGCGATGGCGCTGACGCGCGGAATCATGTCGGAGCTCGAAGACGAAGCGCAGCTTGCCGCCCTGCTCGGGCACGAAATCGCGCACGTCAACGCGCGGCACTCCGCGCAGCGGCGTGGGCAGGCGCTGCTCGCCGAGGCCGCGCTGGTCGGACTGGCGGTGGCCGTCTCGGATTCGCGCTGGGGCGCACTGGCGACCGTCGCCGGACAGATCGGCGCCAGCGCGATGCTGGCCTCTTACTCGCGCGACAACGAGCGCGAAGCCGATGCGCTCGGCCAGCAGTACATGGTCCGGAGCGGCTATCCGGCCGACGGCATGACGCGCCTGCAAGCGTTGCTGGTGCGGGAAGAGAAAGCCAAGCCGTCGCTCTTGGCCACGATGTTCGCGTCGCATCCGATGAGCCGCGAGCGCATGGAGACGGCGCAGCAACTAGCGCAGACGCAGTACGCGGCCAGTCTGGGCGCGGATGCGCGGCGCGAGCGCTTCATGGACCGCACGGCGCGCCTGCGCGCGTTAAAGCCTGCGGTCGATGCCTGCAAGCGCGGCGAGATGGCCATGGCGGCGAAGAAGCTGCCCGAGGCCGAGAGTCAGTTCGCCCTCGCGCTGCAACACGCGCCGCAGGATTACGCGGCCCATGTGCTGATGGCGCGCTGCCTGGCGGCGCAAGGCAAGCGCACCGACGCACTGCGCTATGCGCAGGCGGCACGCCAGATTTACCCGCACGAGGCGCAGGCGCACAAACTTGCCGGCTCGTTGCATCTCGAAGCGCGCGAACCGGCGGCGGCTTTGCAGGCGTTCGAGGACTTCGACCGGCTGCTGCCGGGCGATCCCGGCATTACGTTTCTGAAGGGCGTTAGCCTGGACACGATGGGGGATCGGGCGCGCGCGGCCGCCCACTACCGCGCGTTTCTGCAATCCGGCGCCAAGGGCGACGCGGCCAAGTTCGCCGCGAACCGACTGCAGGCCTTGCAGGGGCGCTAGCCTTCGCCACGCGAGAACCGGCCTGCACTGCGTCGGAACAATCGCTCAGAAAACATAGACGGCAGGCCGATTCGCCTCGTGCCCTTTCGGTGCGGCGTCCGTCGGGTCATCGAGGCGGGGCGCGCCGATCGCCAACGTGTGTCCGCGCGAGCCGACAGCGCGACGCTTGCCCCAAAAGCATCGTCCTGCGTCGGCTGTATCGCCTTCAGATGGGCGCGCTTCGTCCACCGGCCTTGCGTCTGTCGTAAACGAGCGACGCCGCGGCCCGCGATTTTCTGCTCCGGACGGCCATCGATGCCGCAGCCTGCGCCATCGTCGCCCAGTGCGCCGCGTCACGGACAAAGACGTGTACCGAGCCGGCAGCAAGCGCGGTGCCCGCGTCGGCTCGGACCCTTGCACCAAAGGCAAAGGTATGGGCGTTTGCTGACAGCGCCACGGCCCCGAGCCATACCAAGTTCCCGCAGCGTGCGGCTTGGCGCCGACTTTGGTGTTCAACGACCAGTAGGCCCCGTGCCGGGCGAAGAGGTACACCGCGCCCCCGTTGGCGCGCCGCTGGCTGCCAGACGTCGTGCCAGCAGATCAGCTACCGCTTCACGCGGCGCGCCCACCGCGAGCGTCGTGCCGTCTGCCGGAAGCCCGACCGAGGAACGGAAGCGCGCCCCGCTTGCTGCGCGTCTGAGTGCAATACCGCCTTTTTCCGGTTGACGCCTGGTCTCGGCGGGCGAAGGCGTAGGCCGCGCCGCTTTCCTAGAATGCGCCGCTCGTCGCGCCCGAGGGCTCCCAGTGCCGCTTTCGTCACGGGGAGCGGCCGCCGCCGAGGTATGGCCGTCGGAAGACGGAGCCAAGGCAGACCCGGAAAATGGCCGGCGCGCCGCTGCACGGCTGCAATTGCGCGATCGGGCGCCAGGCTGCGCCTCAGGATGCAAATTACATAATCGACACCCCCATCGCTGTCCTCTCGCGCTGTGCCCGCATGCAGCGGCGCATTACCCGACGCGTGACAAACCCGCCACCAAGCGCGCCCATGCGAGCCGGCCGCAGCCAGCAGCGCGCCGCTGCGCCCTGGGTTGCCCGCTTCGATACATGTCGCGGCGGATCGGCCTCCCTTTTTGGTTACAGGCAACGTGGTCTACAGCGCTCGTTCGCGCGCCAGGCGCAACCTGTCTGACTCGAGAGAAGTTACGAAGCAATGCCCCGCTCGTCAGGCCGAGCCTAGCCGCCGCGCGGCGCTGCAGCGCTGCGAACGTGCGCCTAGGAAGCGCCAGCAACGGTAGCGGCGCGCCGTAAATGGCAGCCGCGCCCGCCCTTAATCGCAACATTGCGGCCACAGCTGACCTCGCAGAATGCTTGCCACAAGCCACGCAGCGGTCTGCGCCGCTGCGCCTTGGGGGGAAATCGATGTCGGCTGACTTGTACCTGCGTCACTTCGCGCTGACGGAACCGCCGTTTGCGATTACCGCAAACCCACGCTTTTTCTTCGCTGGCGGCGGGCGTGGCGACGTGCTGCGCGCACTGGCGCACGCGCTTGCCCACGAACAAGGGGTCGTGCTGGTCACCGGCGAAGTCGGCACTGGCAAGTCGACTCTTTGCCGCATGCTGCTCGAGGCGCCACCGCCGGCGCTTTCGCTGGTTTATCTGCCCAATCCCTCGCTCGACGGCACCGAACTGACCGCTGCGCTGGCGCGCGATCTGGGCGTTGCCGACCTGGCGCCAACTGCGCTGGAAGCGCTGCAGCGCGCGCTGATCGAGCGCCACGCCCAGGGATCTCGGGTGGCAGTGCTAATCGACGAGGCGCAGGCGATGTCGACGTCTGCGCTCGAGCAGGTGCGGCTGCTGACTAACCTCGAATCCAGCGCCAGCATGCTGCTCGTGATTGCGCTGTTTGGGCAGCCGGAGCTTCTCGAGCGGCTGCACGAGCCCGCTTTGCGCGCCTTGCGCGATCGAATCTCGTTGCAGCTGGTGCTGCCGCCGCTTGCTCCGTCCGACGTTGCCGCCTACATCCAGTTTCGTCTGCATGTGGCGGGCTACCGCGGTGGCCAGCTGTTCGAGCCCGCGGCGATCAAGCGGCTGGTGCGCAGTTGCGGCGGCCGCAGCCGCCGACTGAATCTGTTGGCAGACCGGGCCCTGCTGGCGTGCTTCGCGCGCGGTGGTCGCACCGTGACGTGGCGCGATGTAGGGCGCGGCGAGGGCGACCTCGCGCTGCCGGCGGGCGCGTTCGGGCGCAACTTTTGGCGCCGCATGTTCGGTTCGCGGTCAAAACGACTGCAGGAGGCATGATGGCGCTCGGCGTTTGCGTGCGATCGATCGTCGCGTCGATAGGCGCGTGCGGCCTTGCGGCATGCGCGCTAAAGCCGCCGCCGCCGGTGTCGGACCAGCACCTGCAACGCTCGGCGCCGTCGGCTTTGACGTCACGCGGCGCGCCGCCGCTTGCGGAAGGCCGCGTGCTGCCGCCGCCCAAGGCTGCGCCGCCGCAACCGACTTACCGCGTGTCGGTGCAGAACATTCCGGTGCAGGATCTTCTGTTCACGCTGGCGCGCGATGCCAAGCTCAATCTCGATCTGCACCCCGACGTGCAGGGCAACGTCACGCTGCAGGCGCTCGACCAGACGCTTACGCAGATCCTGGAGCGCGTCGCCCGCCAAGTGGAGATGCGCTACAGCATCGAAGACGGCGTGCTCGTGGTCGCGCCAGACCGTCCGTTCCTTCGGCTGTATCGGGTCGATTACTTGAACATGCAGCGCGACGTCACCAGCAACGTCGCCACCGCGACCCAAGTCGCCAGTCCCGGGGGCGGCGGCGCAGCCGGTGCCGGCAACAACTCGCGCACCGACATGACCAACGTGTCGAACAACCGCTTCTGGGCTTCGCTGATCGAAGCGATTCAGGCGCTGCTGCGCGAAACGGACAAAGTGCTGCCGGCCGACGCGATAGACGGCGAAGCGCCGCCAGTGACGGCCAAACA
>JAKANT010000167.1:2670-5251 GCA_021823635.1 Pseudomonadota bacterium | reverse complement strand
ACCCCGGGCAACTCGCTTCCGCCGTACAGTCCCAGGTAGAACGGGCACAAGGGACGCACCCCGCCCCCGTAGAGCGTCTTTGCCCCGCGCCGCCGCAGATAGTCCTCCGCGATGCCCGCCTGACCGGCCTGCAGCTCGACCGCACCGGCGAGCACCAGGCCCGGCACGTGCTCCGGTGCATGTTTCAGTACCTGCAGCACATGGTCGCGCGCGCGCGCCAGCTCGCCGCGCCGAAATGCCAGCAACGCATCGAAATAGACGATGCGCAGGTCGCCGCGCGCCACCTTGCGCGCCGCATCCAATTGGGCCGCCGCCGCGTCGAGAGCGCCTTCGTCGAGCGCCAGCGAAACCAGCGCGAGATGCGCGGGCAGCGAAGCGGCGTCGGTCTTTAACGCCGCCGTCAGCGTTTCCTTCGCCGCCGCCCGATCTCCCTGCGCAAGCTGCACGTCGGCCTTCAGCAGATAGGCTTCGGCTTCGCCCGGGACGGCCGCGATCACGCCGTCGGCGAGCTTCGCGGCTTCGTCGAAGCGCCGCTCAGCGAATGCCAGGCGCGCGGCGCCAAGCTGCGCCGGAGGGAAGCCCGGCACTGCCTTCGAGGCGGCGGCGAAGGCCGCCGCCGCCTCGGCCGGTCTGCCGAGCGCGAGATGCGCTTCGCCGACGTAGACGCGCACGCGCGCATCGGCAGCGGGGTCGTCGAAGCGACGTTCGGCGAATTCCTTCAGCAGGGTGTCGAACGCGCGCAGTTCGAACAGGCTGCGCGCCAGCAGCGGTGCGACGAGCGCCTCCGGTTGCTTCAGTTGCAAAGCGCGGCGCAATTCCTTCTCCGCGCCCGCAGGATCGCGCACCTCCAGCAATGCCCGGCCGAGAAGCAGGCGGGCTTCGCCATTGTCCGGCGCCTGCACCAACGCGTTCTTCAATTGGATAACGGCCGCGTTGTGGTCGCCCTTGACTGCGTATTCCTTCGCGGAGGCGATCAGGGACTCGGGGCTGTCCTTACCGCACGCCACCAACAGCGCCGCCATAGCGAGGCTCGACAGCCACCCCAACACGTGGCGACCCAAGGATCGGTTGTGCATCGAGCGGCTCCTCCACGACCCGCCGGCCTACTTCAGGCCGAACCGGTGCATCAAGTCGTACAGCGTCGGCCGACTGACGCCGAGCAGTTCGGCGGCGCGACTGAGGTTGTTGTTGGTGCGGCCTAACGCCTTGAGCAGCGCCTGCCGTTCGGCTTCGTCGCGCACGGCGCGCAGATTCAAGTTCTCGCCGGCGGCGTCTTCGGCAAGCCCGAGGTCGGCGGCGTGCAGCACACTGCCCTCGGCCATGATGACCGCGCGTTTGACCAGGTTCTCGAGTTCGCGCACGTTGCCCGGCCAGCGATGGCGCTCGATCGCTTCGATCGCGTCGGGCGCAAGCGTCATCGTGCCGCGCTTCAGCTCGGTCGTAAAGCGGTGCACGAACGCGTGCGCGAGCAGGCTGGCGTCGCCGGCACGCGCCCGCAAGGGTGGCACCTCGATCACGATTTCGGCCAATCGGTAGTACAAGTCTTCCCGAAAGCGACCGTCGGCAATCAGCGCCTTCAGGTCGCGGTGGGTAGCGCAGACGACGCGCACGTCGACGGCGATCTCTTCACGGCCGCCCAAGCGTTCGACGCGCCGCTCCTGCAGAAAGCGCAGCAGCTTGGCCTGCAGCGCAAGGGGTAGATCGCCGATTTCATCCAGGAACAGCGTGCCCTTGTGCGCCGTTTCGATCTTGCCTGGCGTTTGCTTGACCGCGCCGGTGAACGCCCCCTTCTCGTAGCCGAACAATTCGCTCTCGAGCAGATTCTCCGGGATCGCCGCACAGTTGATGGCGACGAAGCGCTGCTGCCGGCGCGGCGACGCTTCGTGCGCGCCGCGCGCCAGCAATTCCTTTCCGGTACCGGATTCGCCACGGATCAGCAGGGTGGCGTTGGTCGGCGCGACCTTCTCGACCATCCGACACAACCGCAACATCTCGGGATCGCGCGTCAGGATGCCGCCAAGCGACGGTGCCATGCGGCCCGCTTGCAGCCGGCGGTTCTCCTCCTGCAGCTCGTGCAGTCGGAAGGCGCGCGCGATCGTTAGCGATAGCAGGTCCGGGTGGAACGGCTTGGCGAGGAAGTCGTACGCCCCCATCGCGACAGCCTTCAGCGCGTTGGCGCGATCGTTCTGTCCCGTGAGCACGATCACCTTTGTATCGGGCGCCTCGGCAAGGATTGCTTGCAGCGCTTCGAAGCCGGCGCCCGGGTCGTCCGGTATCGGTGGCAGTCCCAGGTCCAGCGTCACCACCGCGGGTTCGATTCGCCGCACGTGCGAAATCGCCTCCTCGCCGTTCGACGCCACCGCGACGTCGTAGGCGTCGAGTGCCCATTTCATCTGCGTCTGCAACGCCGGATCGTCTTCGACGATCAACAGCGGCCGCCGCTTTTCCGTCATGCGGCCTCCCGCCGCAGCGACGCCGCCTTGGCGGCGTCCGCAAGCGGAAGCCGCACGCGCATCGTCGTGCCGACGCCGACCGCGCTATCGACGGTGATGCGCCCACCCGACGCGGTGACGTATGGCTG
>JAKANT010000167.1:0-2660 GCA_021823635.1 Pseudomonadota bacterium | reverse complement strand
TCTGAGCGGCGGGCCTCGCCTCCCTCGGCCCAGACCAGGCCCGGGACCCGGCGCGGGTGGAACAGTTGCTCCGCTTTGGCTCCGCTGGGTTCGCTGGCCCGCACTTCCGTGACGTATTGCTGGCTTTCGTAGGCGCCGATGCCCATTCCCATCTTCTTGGTGGTTTGAAACGGGCGGAAGAGTCGCTCGCGGACGAACTCCGGCGCCATGCCGACGCCGTTGTCGCTGACCTCGACGATCCCCTCGTGCCCCTCCCGGAAGACGCGAATCCGTACGCGCGGATTATCTCCGACCGCCTCGAAGGCGTTGTGAACCAGATGACCGACCACGCGCTCCAGGCGCTCCGGATGGCCGAGTACGGAGACCCCGAGGTCGAGGTCGAGCTCGGCGAGACCCGGCTGGCGCACCGCGAGCGCGCGGCGCACGACCGTGGCCAGATCGACCGCCTGCGGGCTTTCGACCGGAGTGGCGCCGGCACGCAGTTGCCCCATCAACTGGTTCATGCGGCCGACGACGTGCTCGATGGTGCCGAGCATGTCGCGCTGAAATTCAGGGTTGTCGCGGTGCCGCTCGGCGTTTCGCAGCAGGAGCTGCAACTGCGCCACGAGGTTCTTCAAGTCGTGGACCACGAACGCGGACATGCGGTTGAAGGCGTCGAACTTGCGCGCCTCCAGCAGCGCCTCGCTCGTCTGCAGCATGGTCAGAAAACCCGCCGCTTGCCGACCGGCGGTCTTCAGCAGGTCGATCACTTCCCAATTCAACTCGACGCGCACGCGCGGCTGCGCAAGCACGACGAACCCCGCCAGCGTATCGCGCACCGGCAGCGGAATCACGAGCCATGCGTTTGGCAATGCCAGCAACCAGTCGGGCGCCTTGAACCCGGCATAAACGTCTGCGCGCGCGCGCAGCTCGTCGAGGTCGATCACCCAGCCGGTGCGGCCGAGGAACTCGGCCAAGGGGCCGTCGGCGGGTTCGATCGCGGTCGCCGCCGTCATGTTGAAGTTGGCGACCGGTGCGTACGCCGTGTCCCCCTGCTTGAGCCAGAGCGCGCCGGCCGGGCTTTCCACCAGTTCCGCCAGCGCTTGAATACACAGCAGCGGCGCCGTGGCGGCCGTACCTTCCGAAAGTACGCGCGTGAATTTCAGCCACTCTTCGCGGTAGTCGTAGCGATAAGGAAGGAGATGCTTGCCGACGAAGACGCGCAGCTTCGAGCGGAACGTTCCCGAGAAAGCCACCAGCCCGAACAGCAACAACGCCGCGAACAACAGCACGATCTCCAGCGCCCGTCCCCACGTGCCGCCCAAATAGCGCACGTAGTACCCCGCGCCAGCGACGGCGAGGAGGTAAAGCCCGGAGGCCATCAGCGCCGTCGTTCCGGTGACGAGCGAGCGCGAAACGGTGACGGCCAGTTTCCAATCGCGGTTGCGCGCGGCCGCCAAACCGAGCAGCGGAATCACGAGCGCGTTGACGAAACCGCGGCCGGCCCAAAGATTTGGATCGATGGCGCGGTAAAGCAGCGCATCGGAAAACGTCACCAGGTCATACAAAAACATGCCGCCGAGGCCGAGACCGAGCGGCCGGATGTTCCAGCGCCAGGCAGGCTGCGTGCGCCGATACAACTGCTCGACCAGCACGAGCCCGATGATCGACCGCAGCAACAGCACGGCGAACGCAAAGCTCGCCGCGGCATCGCCAGGCGATGGCACCGCAGGCGGCTCGGCGACGAGGACCGTCAAAGCGGTCAAGGCCGCCAGGGCGGTGTAGTACGTGCGGCCCGCGGTGAATCCCCCGCCTTGACCATCGACGCCCGTCGCTGCCGGTCGCAGCCCGACCGCGACCACGAAAGCCAGCAACGCACCGATGCGCAGAGCATCGAGCACGTGCGCAGCGCGCCAAGAGAGCGCATCGTCCAGCACGCTGAAAACGGCCGCGGCGCTAGCCCAGCCGGCACTGAGGATGACGGCAGCGAGCAGAAGCGTCGCGCGCCCGTGCCCCCGCCGCCCCAGAAAGAGCTGGATCGCGAACGCGCAGAAAGCCAGCGCGGCGATCCCGTATGACCACCCCGCGGGATCGAGATACCAGTGACTGCTCACCGCTACGGCGTCAATGCGCGCCTTCCCGGAACAGGATGACGCGCACCGTCTCGAACAGAATCAAGATGTCGAGGAACAGGGAGTGATTCTTGACGTAGTACAGGTCGAACTGCAACTTCGTGCGCGCGTCCTCGACAGACGCCCCATACGAGTACCTGACCTGCGCCCAGCCGGTCAGTCCGGGCTTGACGCTGTGACGCAGATCGTAGAAGGGGATCTGCTCTTTTAGCTTGGCCACAAACTCCGGCCGTTCGGGCCGCGGGCCGACGAAGCTCATCTCGCCGCGCAGCACGTTGATGATCTGCGGCAGTTCGTCGATGCGCAGTTTGCGAATCACACGGCCGACGCGCGTGACGCGCGCATCCCCGGGCCTGGCCCATTGTGCGCCGTCCTTCTCCGCGTCGACGCGCATGCTGCGGAACTTCAGCACGGTGAACGGCCGGCCGGCACGGCCGGTACGAACCTGACGGTAGATGATCGGACCGGGGCTTTCCAGCCTGATCGCCACTGCGGTGACGATCATCAAAGGCAGCGCGACGACCAGCAGTACGCTCGACGCCGCCAGGT
>JAKANT010000166.1 GCA_021823635.1 Pseudomonadota bacterium | reverse complement strand
TTCCTGTACGCCGGGCGGGTCGCGGTGGAGAAGAACATCGAGGCTTTCCTGCGTCTCGATTTGCCCGGTTCCAAGATCGTGGCCGGCGACGGGCCGCTCGCACCGCGCCTGCGCGCGCGCTACCCGCAGGTGCGCTTCGTCGGCATGCTCGACAGCGCCGCGCTCGCGCAACTGTATTCGAGCGTCGATGTGTTCGTGTTTCCGAGCCGCACCGATACCTTTGGACTGGTGTTGATCGAGGCGCTCGCCTGCGGCACGCCGGTCGCCGCCTATCCGGTGCCCGGTCCGCGCGACGTGCTCGACGGCGCCACCGCGGCCTGCCTGAACGAAGACCTGCGCGCGGCGGCGCTGGCGGCGTTGAGCGTGCTGCGCCGCCACTGCCGCCCGTTCGCGCAGCGTTATTCGTGGCGCGCCGCGACGGGCCAGTTTCTGCAAAACCTGGTGCCGGTGAGCCGCGCCGCGTCCGATGGTGCCGGCGCATCGCCCGCTGCGCTACGTCCGCATCTCCGTTGATCGTCCTCGATCATCGAGCCGCTCACGAAGACTGCGGCCGTCTCACCGAGCGTCCGGCGGCGCGAGGGCTCGCGCCTTACGCGCCGGCTTTCAGCCAGCGCGCCACGCGCAGCGCGAAATACGTCAGCACGCCGTCGGCGCCTGCACGCTTGAAGGACAGAAGCGCTTCTAGGATCGTCTTTTTCTCGTCCAGCCAGCCGTTGCCGATCGCCGCCATCAGCATCGAGTACTCGCCGCTCACTTGATAGGCAAAGGTCGGCGCCTTGAACGTGTCCTTCACCCGACGCACGACGTCCAGGTACGGCATACCGGGCTTGACCATCACCATGTCGGCGCCCTCGGCCAGATCGAGCGCCACTTCCCACAGCGCCTCGTCGCTGTTGGCCGGATCCATCTGGTATTGCGCCTTGTTGCCGCGGCCCAGATTGGCGGCGGAGCCGACCGCGTCGCGAAACGGCCCGTAAAAGCCGCTGGCGTACTTGGCCGAGTACGCCATGATCCTGGTGTGAATGTGGCCGGCTGCTTCCAGCACCGTGCGAATCGCGCCGATGCGGCCGTCCATCATGTCGCTCGGGGCGACGATGTCCACCCCCGCCTCGGCCTGCACCAGCGCCTGCTGCTTCAGTACCTCGACGGTCTCGTCGTTCAGCACGTAACCCGTGTCGTCGATCACTCCGTCCTGGCCGTGGGTCGTGTACGGATCGAGGGCCACATCGGTCAGCAAGCCGAGTTCCGGAAAGCGGTCCTTCAGCGCGCGCACCGCGCGCGGCACCAGCCCGTTCGGATTGACCGCCTCTTTTCCGTCCGGCGATTTGAGGTGACCGTCGATGACGGGAAACAGCGCCAGCACCGGAATGCCGAGCGTCAGACATTCCTCGGCCACCGGTAGCAGCAGATCGACCGAGAGCCGCTCGACGCCGGGCATCGAGCCCACGGCCTCGCGCTTGTTCTTGCCGTCGAGCACGAACACCGGATAGATCAGGTCGTCGGCGGTCAGCCGGTGCTCGCGCATCAATCGACGAGAGAAATCGTCGCGCCTCATTCGGCGCATGCGTACCGCGGGGTAAGCACCGAGCGGGTGAAAGTCGGTCATGCAGGAAATTCCCCAATGGGCAGCAGCGAAGGAGTCCGTCTATTTTGCCGTCTGAATCGACGGACGACACCGTCGTTCCCGCCCCTCCTCCCTGGGCGGCGCCTTACGACAAGGCTTGAGCCCCGGCCGTACCGGGGCTTTTTCTTTGTCCTCTCTCATCGGGCCGCGGCGCCGCACCGTGGCGCCGCGGCGAGCAGCGCTACGAGCGCCGCACGCAGATCGTCCAGACCCTCGCGCGTCAGCGCCGAGAACAGCAGCGCGCTCGCGGGTAGCGGCAGACGCTCGAGGCGATGCTCGACCAAGCGCAGCGCCTCGCTGCGTTCGGCGCGCCGCAATTGGTCGGACTTCGTCAGCACCAGCAACAAGCGCAGCGGATTCCGATCGCGCTCGGGCAGCCACCGCAGCAAGGCCTCGTCCACCGGCAGCAGCGGCCGGCGCGCGTCCATCACCAGCACGACGCCCACCAGGCAGCGGCGCACGCGCAGATAGCCGCCGGCGAGCCGGTCCCAAGCGGCGCGCTTGGCGGGATCCACCTTCGCGAAGCCGTAGCCCGGCAAATCGACCAGATAGGCGCGTGCCGCGCGTTCGCCGGCGGCGGTCTTTTCCGACAGCTCGAAGAAGTTCAGCAGTTGCGTGCGCCCGGGCGTCTTGCTGGCGCGTGCCAGTTGGCGCCGGTTGGCGAGCACGTTGATCAGTGTGGACTTGCCGGCGTTGGAGCGGCCCACGATCGCCACCTCGGGCAGCATCGCCAACGGCGCGTCGTTCAGACGGTCCAGGTCGGCGACCGAGGCGACGAAGCGGGCGGATTCGAACAAGTCCATCGACGGCGCGAGGCAGGCGGGTGGGCCGCAGAAAGTGACAGGTAGAATACGCGCCCGTCCGCCCCGGCAACGGTCGTGCGGCGAGACGGTCGGTGGCGAAGCGTGGGGTGCGGGCGCGGGCCGGCGGCGAATTCCAACAAGCAACGAAGGTTTCCCGATGATGTCTACGACGGGTCGCGTGCTCGCGATTCTTTGTGTAGCTTTGGCCGGCGGCGCACAGGCGCAGGACAAGAAGGTCGATGTCAATCGCGGCCAGCAGATCGCCGGCCAGGTCTGCGCAGCGTGCCACGGCGCCGACGGCAACTCGGCGATCGCCATGAATCCGAAGCTCGCCGGCCAGCACGCCGACTACCTGTACAAGCAGCTGCTCGACTACACCGTGCAGCCGAAAGCGAAGGCGGCTCTGCGCGAAAACGCCGTGATGGCAGGCTTCGCGGCGGCGTTGCCCGACGAAGACAAGCGCAACGTCGCGGCATATTTCGCCGCGCAGAAACTGAAGCCCGGTACGGCCAAGAACAAGGAAACGCTCGAGCTCGGCCAGCGCATCTATCGCGCCGGCATTCCGGAGCGTGCGGTGCCCGCTTGCTCGGGCTGCCACGGTCCGAGCGGTGCCGGCATTCCGAGCCAGTATCCGCGGCTCGGCGGACAGTACGCCGAGTACACCGAGGCGCAGCTCAAGGCGTTCCGCGACGGCACGCGCCGCAACAACGAGGCGATGCAGCAGATTGCGGCGCGGCTGTCGGACCGCGAGATGAAGGCGATCGCCGACTACGTGGCCGGGCTGCGCTGAGACGGCGCGCGCGTTTCTTCAGGGGCGGCCGAAGACTTCGTTCGCCTGCTGCGTGACGCGCACGAAGGTCGTGCGCTTGGAGAACTCCTTCAGCCGGCGTGCACCGACGTACGTGCAGGCCGAGCGCACGCCGCCGAGGATTTCCTGCACCGTGTCGGCCACCGGCCCGCGGTACGGCACCAGAACCTCCTTGCCCTCGGCGGCGCGGTATTCGGCCACGCCGCCCGCGTATTTCTCCATCGCGGTCTTCGAGCTCATGCCATAGAAGCGCTTGAATTTCTCGCCGTTGCGCTCGACCAGCTCGCCGCCCGACTCGTCGTGTCCGGCGAACATGCCGCCCAGCATCACGAAATCGGCGCCCGCGCCGAAGGCCTTCGCCACGTCGCCCGGCGTCGTGCAGCCGCCGTCGGCGCAGATGTGGCCGCCCAAGCCGTGCGCGGCATCGGCGCATTCGATCACCGCCGACAGCTGCGGATAGCCGACCCCGGTCATCTTGCGCGTCGTGCACACCGAGCCCGGGCCGATGCCGACCTTGACGATGTCGGCGCCGGAAAGGAGGAGCTCCTCGGTCATTTCGCCGGTCACCACGTTGCCGGCCATGATCACCAACTGCGGGTGGGCGGCGCGGATGCGCTGCACGAAGGCGACGAAGTTCTCGTGATAGCCGTTCGCCACGTCGATGCACACATAGACGAGCGCGTCGCCGCAGGCCTCCTTGACGCGCCGGAACTTCTCTTCGTCGGCGCGCGTGATGCCCATGGAATAAAAGGCGGCCGATTTGCGTTGCAGCGTGCGGAAGAAAGCGATGTACTCGTCGGCTGCGTAGTGTTTGTGCAAAGCGGTGGACAGGCCGAAGCGGTCGAGCGCGCGCGCGATCTCGAACGTCCCGGTCGTGTCCATGTTGGAGGCGATGATCGGAATGCCCTTGTACGGGCCGCCGCCGTGCTTGAATGTGAATTCGCGCGAAATGTCGACTTCGGAGCGCGACGTCAGCGTGGAGCGCTTCGGCCGGATCAGCACGTCCTTGAAGTCGAGTTTCACTTCGTGCTCGATATGCATCTGGCCTCCCGTGCCGCGATCGAGGCGCGCAAAAAACGCCGGTGTGCTACGCGGGCATCCGGCGTTGCGAAAGTTTACCGGCGGCGGCGCGTAAGCTTGCGCCGACGGTCGCGACCGAACGCCGATTTCTGCCTGGAGCCAACGCGATGCTGATCCTGCGTCCGCCTGCCATCCCCCCTTCTGAAATCACGCCGCGCAGCGTCTGGCTGCGAAGGCGCGAGTTCGTGCGCGCCGCCGTGGCGGCGGGTTTGATCGGCACGGCCTTCGGTGCGCGCGCGCAAACGGTCGCGGCAAAGAAGCTGGTTGCCAAGCCGGGGCCGTTTTCGACGGTGGAGAAGCCGACCCCGTACGCGCTGATCACGAACTACTGCAACTTCTACGAATTCGGCACCGACAAGGAAGACCCGGCGCGGCTGGCACCGAAGTCGCTGCGCACGCGGCCGTGGCAGGTCGTCGTCGATGGCGCGGTAAAGAAACCGTTGACCTTCGACATCGACGATCTGCTGAAGCTGGCACCGTTGGAGGATCGCGTCTACCGGTTGCGCTGCGTGGAGGCATGGTCGGCGGTCGTGCCGTGGGTCGGCTATCCGCTGGCCGAGCTGATCAAGCGCGTCGAGCCGACCGGCAACGCGAAGTTCGTCGAGTTCACGACACTGGCCGACCGCACGCAGATGCCGGGGCTCGCCGCCCCGGTCCTCGACTGGCCGTACGTCGAAGGGCTGCGGATGGACGAAGCGATGCACCCGCTGACGCTATTGACGTTCGGGCTGTACGGCGAGGTGCTGCCGAGCCAGAACGGCGCGCCGATGCGCATCGTGGTGCCGTGGAAGTACGGCTTCAAGAGCGCCAAGTCCATCGTGCGTATCCGTTTCGTCGAAAAGCAGCCGCTGAACAGCTGGCAGAAGGCGGCGCCGGACGAATACGGCTTCTACTCGAACGTCAATCCGCAGGTCGATCATCCGCGCTGGAGCCAGGCGACCGAA
>JAKANT010000165.1 GCA_021823635.1 Pseudomonadota bacterium | reverse complement strand
CGAGCACTCCAGCGGCGCAGCGTGCTCGAGTGTCACGCGCGTGTAGTCGGCCGCGGGCCACACCCGAACGTCGAGCAGCGTGGCGCCGCGCGCGATCTGCAGTGGCGAAAGCGAAAGGACAAGCGTGGAGACGGCGCCCTCGATCAGGCGCCGGCGCTGCCGGCCGCGGGCTCCAGCCAGCCCGCGCGAATGCGCTGCAGACATGCCGCTCCCAATGGCGTCCGGGCCTCCAGCAGACAACGCCGGCCCCTGTCCTCCACGCTCAACGTCACTTCGAGGTCCGGCGTTGGCAGTGCACCCCTCGCGCGTTCGGGCCACTCGACGGCGCACACGTTGCCGGGCCCGAACAGCTCGCGGAAGCCCGCAGCCGAGAATTCTTCCGGATCGGCGAAGCGATAAAAATCAAAGTGATAGAAGTTTAAGCTCGAAACGACATAAGGTTCAAGCAAAGAAAAGGTCGGGCTTTTGACAGGACCTCGCTCCCCGAGCGCACGCAGGCAGGCGCGCACCAGCGCGGTCTTGCCGGCGCCGAGGTCACCGGTGAGCGCGAGCGTGAAGCCGGCGGCCTCGATGGCCGCGCGTTCGCCGAACAACGTCTGCGCGAGCAGCGTACCCAGCCGCTCGGTCGCGCGCTCGTCGGCGAGATGAAGTTCGAGGGTCGCCACCTACAATGCCTTCGATGTCACGCGCGACCGACGATACCGAAGTCGATTACCGCCGGCTCGCGGCATCGATCAGGGCGTGGGGGCGCGAGCTCGGTTTCGGTGCGGTGGGCATCGCCGACGTCGAAGTCGGCGAAGCGGTGCAGCGCCTGCGGCGGTGGCTTGCTCACGGCCGCCACGGCGAAATGGATTACATGGCGCGCCACGCGCACCTGCGCGCGGATCCGACGCGGCTGCTGCCGGGGGCCATTCGCGCCATCTGCGTACGGCTCGACTATCGCCCGCGCGCCGACGGCGCCGACTGGCAGGACAGGGAGTGGCGGCGGCTGGCCGATGGAACGCAGGCCGTCGTATCGATCTACGCGCGCGGGCGCGACTATCACAAGGTCTTGCGCGCGCGCCTGCAGAAACTCGCCGCGCGCATCGAGAGCGAGGTCGGCGCGTATCGCTACCGCGTCTGCACCGACAGCGCCCCGGTCTTCGAGACCGCGCTGGCGTACAAGACCGGCATCGGCTGGCGCGGCAAGCACACGTTGCTGCTGTCGCGCGACGCCGGTTCGATGTTTTTCCTCGGCGAGATACTGACCGATCTGCCGCTGCCGGTGGACCGGCCGGCCGACGAGCATTGCGGCACTTGCAGCCGCTGTATCGATGCCTGCCCGACGCGCGCGATCGTGGCGCCGTACGAGCTCGACGCGCGCCGCTGCATCTCGTACCTCACGATCGAGCACAAGAGCGCGATTCCGGTCGAACTGCGGCCCCTGATCGGCAACCGCATCTATGGCTGCGACGACTGTCAGCTCGTCTGCCCGTGGAACAAGTACGCGCAGACGGCGTCGTTGCCGGACTTCGACGTGCGGCACGGACTGGACCGCGCCACGCTGATCGAACTGTTTTCCTGGAGCGAGCAGGAGTTCCGCGCGCGCCATGCCGGCTCCGCGATCCTGCGCATCGGCTACGAGCGCTGGCTGCGCAACCTCGCGGTGGCGCTGGGCAACGCGCCGACTTCGCCCGCGGTGGTGGCCGCGTTGTCCGCGCGCGCCGATCACCCGTCGGCGCTGGTGCGCGAGCACGTCGCGTGGGCGCTGGCGCGGCACGCTAGCGCACGAGCGCCAGCCACGCCGGCAGCGTGACCATCGCCAGGCAGGTCTGAACGGTGACGATCACCGCCACCGGCGCCGGCTTGCCGCCCATGCGTGCCGCCAGCACGTAGGCGCTGGAGGCGGTGGGCAGCGCGGCGAACAGCAGCACCACCTGCGCGCGCAAGCCGGAGAGGTCGAACCACTGGATCAGCGCCCACGCCAGGGCTGGAAACAGCAGCAGCTTCACCGCAACGAAGTACGCCATCAGGCCGCGGTGCTCGCGCACCGCGGCCAGCGTCAGCCCGGCGCCGATGCACAGCAGGCCGAGCGCGAGGCTTGCGGTGCCGAGCTTGCCGAGCACGTTGGCCAGGATCGGATGCAGGCGTATACCGCCGACATTTGCCGCCAGGCCGCCCAACGTGGCGAGGATGAGCGGATTGGCGACGAGTTCCTTGAGCAGCGCGGCGCGCCGGTAGCGCGCCAGCGCCCACACCGCGATCACGTTGGCGAGCGGCACGACGAAGGCGACGATCAGCGCCAGCAACGCCACCGCCTGTAGGCCGAACAGCGATTGCGCAAACGCCAGCCCGATATAGGAGTTGTAGCGAAACGCGGTCTGCACACAACTGGCGAACACGTCCGCGGGCGGCCGCAGCAGCGGCCAGGCGAGGAATGCCACGCCCGCCGCCAGCAGGAACGCGCCGACCGCGGCGCCCAGCAAGCGCAGTTCGGCCGCGACCGAGAAGTCCGCCGCCACGATCGCGTTGAACAGCAGCGGCGGGAACAACACGTAGTAGACGAGCCGTTCCGCGCCGCTCCAGAAGTCGCGTGCGAAGCCGAAGCGTCGCGCCAACAGAAAGCCCAGCAGGATCAGCGCGAACTCGGGCAGGACGACCAACGCGGTCGAGAGCATCGGGCGGCGGCAAGCGGCGAACGAAACCGCGAGTTTGAACGATCGTCGCCCGCTTTGGCCGGCCGCGTCGGCCACGCCTATAATCACCGGCCTCGCTGCTGTAGCTCAGCTGGTAGAGCAACTGATTCGTAATCAGTAGGTCGGTGGTTCGAGTCCACTCAGCAGCACCAGCCTAACTGCGCCGCGTTCGCGACGCGGCGCGCCTGCATCGCCGCCCTTACGCCACTTCGTCGCGCTCTTCTTGCAGCGCGAACGCCGCCAGATGCACGACGCGTTCGCCTTCGAGCAGCGCAGCGGCGGAAAACTGCGCCGTGTCGATGCGCAGGTCCGTGCCCTTGCCGACCGCCGGATAGGCTTCGGCCGGCGCCTGCGCGATGCGCGCCAGCAGCGCGCGCACTTCTTCGAGCGACGGACCGGCCGCTTTCGCCGAGGGTTTCTCCAGCGCGTCGAAGGCGTAGCTTTCCACCAGCTTCGGCAGCAACTTGGCGAGCGCCGCCGGCGAGTCGAACAGGTCGAGCCCCACGAGCGCGCCGCCGATGAAGAACGCCGCGCCGACCTGCCGCGGCTGTGGCGCAAAGCGCGCGCGGACCGCTTCCAAATCGGGCGCGACCGCCTCCAGCGCGTCGTGCAGCGCGCTGCTTGCGGACCGCACCTTGAACGCCGCCAACTTGGCGTCGACCTCGTCCCACACGCCGGCCTGGATGTCGCCACGTGCGCGCGCGCCGCTCTCCCGCAGAGCTGCCGTGACACCGCGCATCTTCTTGGCGCGCGCGCGCGCGTGAAGCTTCTTCAGTCCCGGCGCAAACTTGCGCGAGCGCCAGGCCCAGCGGCCCGCCTCCACGCAGGAGACCGGGATTCGCAATTCGCTGCGGGCCGGCGCAAGGATCGTCAGGTTCAGCACGCGGTTCTGCTTGGCGCCTACCAGCTCCTCGCCGTCGACCAGCAGCACGTCGTGCTCGGCGCGGTTGCGGAACAGCAGTTCGGGGACCGCGCCGGCTTCCGAGACCTCGGTCACGTCCGCCAGCGCGTTTTGCAGGGCCTCGTCGAGCAGCATGTAGGCAGGGGCGATTTCCGCCGGCGCCAGCAGCGGCACCATAGTCAGGTTGGCGTGCGCGACCGTTGTGCCGAACGAAAGCGTGCCAAGCGTTTGCTGCAACGGATTCATCGTTTCTCCTCGTCGGTATAAAAACTAAGTATCGATGCCGGCAGGCTCAGGACGTGAGCTTCCAGCGTTGTACCGCCGCCGCGGTGTTGCCACCCGGGGGCGGCAGGCCGGGCGACGGCTGCACCGGAAGCTGGTCGCCGAGCGGGTGCTTGTGCAGCCACAGGTGCCAGGTCAGTTGCAAACCGGCGCCGGGCGGGCGCAGCGTCAGGCGGCCGCCGCGTCCTGCGTCCCAGCCGACGACGAGCGGCCGTGCGCCATCCAGAATCGCGCTATCGAGCGGCAGTGGCGCGCCCGCTCGCTGCACGGCGCCGATGTCGTGCAGCAGGGCGAGCGTGGCCTCCACGCCCACCAACGGCACCGCCGTCACCGCGCACGGCACCCGGCAGCGGACCTCCCAGGCCGTCGCGTCCGGCTGCGGCGCACCTTCGCCGTCCTTGCCCCATTTCAGCTCCACGCGCCGCACTGCTTGCGGCGCCTGCCCCGTCTGGCGCTCGCAGCGTGCGGCAAGCGCCGCTGCGGCCTCGGCCCCGAAGTCGTAGTAGCGATCGAGGTAGGCGAGCTCGCAATCGACCCATTCGAGCTGGGTTTGGAGCGGAAACGGCAGCCGGGCGTGATCGACGGCATCGGCCCAGCGCAGCGCGAACGCTTTGGCGTCGGAAAGCGCGAGCGGCAGCACGACGAAGCTGAACGGTCCGTCGGGCAGGAACACGGTCTTTGGGGCGTTCGCGTCGCTCGGGATGTAATGGACCGCGTAACGCTGCGCCGCGGCGCTCCATTCCCAGCGCTGGATCGTGTCGTCGCGACAAAGGGCCGCCAGCGCGTTCGCCGGCGCTTCGTCGGCGCTCGAGCGGACGGTGGCACCGTCCTGGCCGAGCCAACGATGGCTGAAGACGTTTTCGTGCGCGTCGCGCCGGTACTCCCACTGCAGCCAGGTGTCAGGCTGCACGCCCTGGAAGCGGATCGACCAGCCGTCGCGATCGCGGCGAAAGCTGGCGTCGTCGCGCCGGCCCCACAGCAGATAGGGCGGAAGCTCGCTCGGCGAGCTGACCTGCGCCGGCCGCACCGCCTCGAGCTTGAATTTGTTGCGCCTCGGCAAGTGGTGGATGACCTCGCACTTCGATTCGAACAGCGCCTCGCCGTCGAAGGGATCGGCGCTCTCCGGCCAGACTTCGCACGCGATGTCCGCCAGATCCAGCAGCGACAGCAGCCCGGTCGAGACAACCGCCTCGGGCGGGTCCTGCAGCGCCGCGGTCTGATGCTCGGCGCGCCAGCCGCAGGCAAGCAGGGCGCGCGCCGCCGAGCGCGGCGGCACGCCCGCGCGCGGCATGTAGGCGTACAGCGAATAGTCCCAGCCCATGGTCCAGTTGTCATCGAAAAAGCCCTTCCACAACAGCCAATGCGACCGGCTGCGGTTAGTGGAAAGCACATAGCGGTCGCTGCGCGCGTGC
>JAKANT010000164.1 GCA_021823635.1 Pseudomonadota bacterium | reverse complement strand
CGCCACCGCCGACCTCAAACTCGCGGTCAATGCCGCGCTGACGCTGCAGCGCCCGCTGCTGATCAAGGGCGAGCCGGGGACCGGCAAGACGATGCTCGCCGAAGAAGTCGCGCGCGCGCTCGGCATGCCGATGTTCGCCTGGCACATCAAGAGCACGACGAAGGCGCAACAGGGCCTGTACGAGTACGATGCCGTGTCGCGGCTGCGCGACTCGCAGCTCGGCGACCCCCGTGTGCACGACATCCACAACTACATCGTGCGCGGCGTGCTGTGGCAGGCGTTCGAGTCGGAGCAGCCGGCCGTGCTGCTGATCGACGAGATCGACAAGGCCGACATCGAGTTTCCGAACGACCTGCTGCGGGAACTGGACCGCATGGAGTTCTACGTCTACGAGACGCGGCAGACGATCCGCGCGCGCCATCGGCCTCTGGTCGTGATCACGTCGAACAACGAGAAGGAGCTGCCGGATGCCTTCCTGCGCCGTTGCTTCTTTCACTACATCAAGTTCCCGGACAAGGAGACGATGCAGGCGATCGTCGACGTGCACTTTCCGAAGCTGCGCGCCGAGCTGCTGAAGAACGCGCTCGATACCTTCTTCCAGATCCGCGAGTTGCCGGGACTGAAGAAAAAACCCTCCACCTCGGAACTGCTCGACTGGCTCAAACTGCTGGTGGCCGAGCAGATCCCGCCCGAGGCGCTGCGTTCCAAGGACGACAAGCTGTTCGTGCCACCGCTCGCGGGCGCGCTGCTGAAAAACGAGCAGGACATGCACTTGTTCGAGCGGTTGGTGTTCATGGCGCGGCACAACCGGTAGTTCGGCCGCCGATCGGCGGCGCGCGAGTTCGCCGTGAGAAAGCCCCAGCCCGTGACCCTGAACGGCCGGCACGTGCGGCTGGAGCCGCTGCACGCCGATCACGAGCCTGAACTGCGCGCGGCGGCGGCCGACGGGGAACTGTGGCGGCTGCGCGTCACGTCGGTGCCGGCCCCGGACGAGGTTGCGGCCTACATCGCCGCCGCGCTGATGGGCCAGCAGGACGGCACGATGCTTCCGTTCGTCGTGCGTGAACTGTCGAGCGGCCGCGTCGTCGGCAGCACGCGTTATCACGACATCGTCGCCGACATCGGTCGCGTCGAGATCGGCTACACCTGGTACGCAAGATCATGGCAGCGCACCGCAGTGAACACCGAATGCAAGCTGCTGCTGCTGACGCACGCGTTCGAGACGCTGGGCTGCGACGTGGTCGGCTTCCGCACCGACAACTTCAATTTCGCCTCGCAGCGGGCGATCGAGCGGCTGGGCGCGAAGAAGGACGGCGTGATCCGCCACCATGCGCG
This sequence comes from Pseudomonadota bacterium, assembly GCA_021823635.1. GTDB lineage: Bacteria > Pseudomonadota > Gammaproteobacteria > Burkholderiales > Burkholderiaceae_F > JAKANT01. The sequence continues at coordinate 3,943 of JAKANT010000164.1, read as the reverse complement.
ACGGCGCGACGGCACCGTGCGCGACACCGTCATGTACAGCATTTCCGCCGGCGAGTGGCCCGAGGTCAAGGCGCACCTGCAGTTTCTGCTGGCGCGGACGGGGTGACGTCATGCTGATCAACTTTTTCTACCACCTGCGCGCGGCGCGGCTGCCGGTTTCGATCAAGGAGCTGCTGACGCTGCTGGAGGCGCTGAAACGCGACGTGATCGCGCCGTCGATCGACGATTTCTACTACCTGGCGCGCGCCACGCTGATCAAGGACGAGGCGCTGTACGACAAGTTCGACCGTGCGTTCGGCGAATTCTTCAACGGCGTGCAGACCTTCATCGATTTCACCAAAGAGATCCCGGACGCCTGGTTCAGGGAGATGCTGAAGCGCGAGTTCAGCCCCGAAGAGCTTGCGCAACTGGAAAAACTCGGCTTCGACCGGCTGATGGAGGAATTCCGCAAGCGGCTGGCAGAGCAAGACGGCGCGCACCACGGCGGCAACAAGTGGATCGGCAGCGGCGGCACCTCGCCGTTCGGCGCCGGCGGCGCGCACCCGGAAGGCATCCGCGTCGGCGGCCCGAGCGCCGGTAACCGCACCGCGGTCAAGGTGTGGGAAGCGCGCGCCTACCGCGACTACGACGACCAAGTGGAACTTGGCACGCGCAACATCAAGATCGCGCTGCGACGGCTGCGCCGTTTCGCGCGCGAAGGCGCGGAACTGGAGCTCGACCTGCCGGACACAATCGAATCGACCGCCAAGAACGCCGGCTATCTGGACATCAAGATGGTGCCGGAACGGCACAACACGGTGAAAGTGCTGATGCTGCTGGATGTGGGCGGCACGATGGACGAGCACATCAAGCGCGTCGAGGAGCTGTTTTCGGCCGCGAAGTCCGAGTTCAAGCACCTCGAGTTCTATTACTTCCACAACTGCGTCTACGAAAACGTGTGGCGCAACAACCGCCGCCGCTTCGCCGAGAAGTTCCACACCTGGGACGTGCTGCGCAAGTACAACCCGGATTGGCGGCTGATCTTCGTCGGCGACGCAACGATGAGCCCGTACGAAATCCTGCAACCGGGCGGCAGCGTCGAACACAACAACCCCGAGGCCGGCGCCGTGTGGCTGCAGCGCTTCACCGCGCACTTTCCGAAATTCGTCTGGATCAACCCGGAGCCCGAAGGTCTGTGGCAATACAGGCAGTCGATCGCCATCATCCATCAACTGATGGGCGGCCGGATGTATCCACTGACGCTCGACGGGCTGACGCGGGCGATGCGGCAACTGAGCAAGTGACGCCGCGGCCGCCTGGGGCCACGGCGGCGCCGCAGTGCAGCGCGCGGTCCCCTCATCCCCAGCCAATGCGATCCGCAGCGCCGCCGGCGCGTCGCGGGGGTAGATTCGGCCAGGAGCGCCGAATCCGGCGCGCCGGAAAGGAGCAGCGAAATGGCCACGTATTTCTTGTTCGGCAAATACACCCCTGAGGCGATCAAGGGCGTGAGCGGCAAGCGCACCGAAGAGGCGGCGGCGCTGATCAAGTCCCTGGGCGGCACCGTGCAGGCCGGCTACGCCATGCTCGGCGACACCGACCTCGTGCTGATCGTCGATCTCCCCGACACGCAACGCGCGATGAAGGCGTCCGCGCAACTGACGAAGCTAACCGGCATCGGCTTCCGCACCGCGCCGGCGGTGACGGTGGAGGAGTTCGACAGGCTGATGGCGTAGTTGCCGGCACAGAGTAGCGGCCGCGTTCCAGCGGCAGTCCCCGCCAATCGTGGGGCACCGACTTTGGGCGTCGGCCGCCTCGCGTACGAGCGCGACTCGCACCTCGGCCAATCGGCCCCGACCCAAGCGCCGGTAAGGCCTCGATCCAGTTCCCTCGCGCGCTGATGGTTTCCGCGCGCTCGAGGGCGCCGAGCCGGCGGCAATCGATCTGAGCAGAGAGGGCAGCGCTTACCGCTTGATTCGCAGCTGACGCAAGCGCCAAGCTGCGTCTCCGGTACGCCGCGGAGAACGGCCGGCGCAAAGCATTTATTTGAACGTCAGCACCGGCGCATCGTCAACGCTTGACCCAGACCCTTTCATTGAGGACCAGTCGCAGCGTCAACTCGGTGGCGCACAGGTGGTTTGCCGGCGGCGAAAGGCTCACTTGGTGGGCCCGGCTTGGCCCATATTAAGTAGCTGGTTCAGGAGCCGGTACGCACCCGTCTGCGTACGTGCGTTTTCGGGAGGAGAAAAGTGGGGTCGCGTTTCTTCGCGCTATTGCTGTCCGCGTTCGTGGGTCTGTCCGTGGCCGGTCCCCTCGGCGGGCAGCCGCAGCGGGCTGTCAAGGGTTCGGCGTCTGCGGCTCCGCGGCCCGAACGACCGATCACCCAGCTGATCGTCAAGTACAAAAACGAAAACCCGAGGACCTTCATCGCTTCCGCGGGACGGAATCGGCTGGCAAGCCTCGCCGCGCGCTCGAATGTCGGGCTGTCCTATTTCCGGCCGATGTCGGGCCTGGCGCACGTGGTCAAGCTTGCCGAGCCGCTGCCGCGCGCCGAGGCATTCGCCCTGGCCAAGCGGCTCGAGATGGATCCGTCGGTGGAGTATGTGGAACTGGACGACTGGGTCTATCCGGCGTTCGTGCCCAACGACACCTACTACGCCGCATACCAGTGGCATTTCCATGCTCCGAGCGCCGCCACCGGCAACGCGGGCGGCGTCAATGCCCCGGCAGCGTGGGACATCGCGCGCGGGCAAGGGGTGACCGTCGCCGTGCTCGACACCGGCATTGCCGCGCACCCGGATCTGTCGGCCAACGTCTTGCCCGGTTACGACTTCATCACTGAGCTTTGGCGCGCGAACGACGGCGATGGTCGCGACGCCGACGCCTCCGACCCCGGCGACTGGGTGCCGGCGGGTTTCTGTGGCGTCGGCGAACCCGCGGAAGACAGCAGCTGGCACGGCACGCACGTGGCGGGCACGATCGCTGAGGTCACGCACAACGGCATCGGCATGGCGGGCCTCGCGCACGAGGCACGCATCCTGCCAGTGCGGGTGCTCGGCCGATGCGGTGGGTTGACTTCGGACATCGCCGACGGCATCCGCTGGGCGGCCGGGCTGCCGGTTCCAGGCGTGCCGAACAATCCCAACCCCGCGCGCGTGATCAACCTGAGCCTTGGCGGCAGGGGCCCTTGCCCAGCGGACTATATTCAGGCCATTCCGGAGGCGCGCGCTGCAGGCGCGGTGATCGTCGCTTCGACCGGCAACGATTCGCTTCCTGAACTGAAGCACCCTGCAAACTGCCCCGGCGTGATCGCGGTGACCGCGCATACTTATCAGGGCGACAGCGCCGATTACGCCAACGTCGGCCCCGGCACTGCGATCAGCGCGCCGGGCGGCGGTGCGTGCACGACCCCGGACGGGGGCGGTTTCGTCTGCACGACTCGCGGCAGTGCGAATGAAGGCTGGGTTTGGTCTACGGCTCTCTACGGACCGGACACCCCGTCAAGCAGCAACTCCCAAGGGAAGAGCGGCCCTTGGTATTTCCCGATGCGCGGCACGAGCGTGGCCGCGCCGCACGCCTCCGGCGCCGCAGCGTTGCTCCTGTCCCGCATGCCGATGCTGGCGCCGGACGAGGTGCGTTTTCTGCTGACGAGTTCGGCGCGGCCGCATCCGGCGGGTCTGTTCTGTGCGTTTTTCGGCGGCGGAATCTGCGGCAGCGGGCTGCTCGATGCGAAGGCCGCGCTCGACCGCCTCGCCGATCGCACGCCAATGGTGACGGTCAACGCGCCGCAGGTCGTCGCCGGCGGCCAGGTCGCCAACCTGCAGGCCACCGCATCCGCCCGCAACGGCGGCAGCACCGCGTTCGCCTACCAGTGGCGGCAGATCGCCGGCCCGTCGGTAACCTTGACCGGCGCGAATGGTGCCAGCGCCACCTTCGTCGGCACCAACCCCGGTGGCACGCACACCTT
>JAKANT010000163.1 GCA_021823635.1 Pseudomonadota bacterium | reverse complement strand
TCTCTGCCGGTGTTCATGTCGGGCGGCGCCCAGGCGATCGGCGCCGAGGTCAAGAAGCTGCAGGACATCTTCATGCGGCTGAAGTACGCCCAGGTGCCGACCGTGGCGGCCGTCAGCGGCATGGCGCTGGGCGGCGGCAACGAGCTGGCGCTGCATTGCGCGAAGCGTGTGGCGTCGATCGAAAGCTATATCGGTTTGGTGGAAGTCGGTGTCGGCCTGATACCGGGTGCCGGCGGACTGAAAGAGGGCGCGTTGCGCGGCGCGCGCGCGGCGCAGGCCGCCGGTGCGACCGACGTGTTCCCGTTCATCCGCAACTGGTTCACCAACGCGGCGATGGCCAAGGTCTCCACCTCGGCGCACGAAGCGCGCCAGATGGGCTACCTGCTGGGCAGCGACACCATCGTGTTCAACCGTCACGAACTGCTGTGGTGCGCGATCGGCGAGGCGTTCGCGATGCACGCGGTGGGCTACCGGCCGCCGCTGGCGCCGCAGACGTTCCCGGTGGCCGGCCGCACCGGTGTGGCGACGATCAAGGGGCAACTGGTCAACATGCGCGACGGCGGCTTCATCAGCGAGCACGACTTTTTCCTCGCGTCGTGCATCGCCGACGTGATGTGCGGCGGCGATGTGGAGCCGGGCAGCGTGGTCGACGAGCAATGGCTGCTCGATCTGGAGCGCAAGCACTTCACGCAGCTCGTCACGCACCCGAAGTCGCAGGAACGCATCATGGGCATGATGCAGACCGGCAAACCGGTGCGGAACTGACCGCGCACGTCAAGGAGCTCACGATGATGCGACAAGTACAAGACGCTTATATCGTCGCCGCCACGCGCACGCCGATCGGCAAGGCGCCGAAGGGTATGTTCCGCAACATGCGCCCGGACGATCTGCTGGTGGCGGCGATCCGGGGCGCGCTGGCGCAGGTGCCGAACCTCGATCCGAAAGCAATCGAGGACGCGATCGTCGGCTGCGCGATGCCGGAGGCCGAGCAGGGCCTGAACGTGGCCCGCATCGCGGTGCTGCTGGCCGGACTGCCGCAGTCGGTCGGCGGCGTGACGATCAACCGCTTCTGCGCCTCGGGCCTGACCGCCGTGGCAATGGCGGCCGACCGCATCCGCGTCGGCGAAGCCGACGTGATGATCGCCGGCGGCACCGAGTCGATGAGCATGGTGCCGATGACCGGCAACAAGCCGTCGTTCAACGCCCGCATCTTCGAGCGCGACGAAAACGTCGGCATCGCCTACGGCATGGGGCTGACGGCGGAAAAAGTGGCCGCGCGCTGGAAGGTGTCGCGCGAGCGGCAAGACGAATTCGCGCTCGCCTCGCACCGCAAGGCGATCGCGGCGCAGAAGGCCGGCGAATTCCGCGACGAGACCACGCCGGTGGAGGTGGTCGAGAAGTTTCCCGACCTGGCGGCGCGCGAACTGCAGGTCAAGACGCGCAAGGCGGAGCTCGACGAGGGCCCGCGCGCCGACACCAGCTTGGAGGCGCTGGCGAAACTGAAGCCGGTGTTCGCGGCCAAGGGCAGCGTCACCGCCGGCAATAGCTCGCAGACCTCGGACGGCGCCGGGGCGCTGATCCTCGCCAGCGAGCGGGCCGTCAAGCAGTTCAACCTGACGCCGCTGGCGCGCTTCGTGTCGTTCGCGATCCGCGGCGTGCCGCCCGAGATCATGGGCATCGGCCCGAAAGAGGCGATCCCGGTGGCGCTGACGCGCGCCGGATTGAAGCAGGACGATCTGGACTGGATCGAGCTGAACGAGGCGTTCGCCGCGCAGACGCTGGCGGTGATCGACGAGCTGCGGCTGGACGCAACCAAGGTCAACCCGCTGGGCGGAGCGATCGCGTTGGGCCATCCACTCGGTGCCACCGGCGCGATCCGCGCCGCCACCGTCGTGCACGCGCTGCGCCGGCGCAACTTGAAGTACGGCATGGTGACGATGTGCGTCGGAACCGGCATGGGTGCGGCCGGCATCTTCGAGCGGGTATAGGCCGGCGATGGCCGCCGAGCATCCGCTCGACGCGGCGCTCGCGCTGGCACCGGTCGCACCCGGGCGCTGGCGCGGCGCGACCTCGCCGCTGTGGGCCAACATGGTCGGACCGTTCGGCGGCATCACCGCGGCGCAGGCGCTGGCGGCGGTGCTGCGCGACGAACGAAGGCTCGGCGACCCGGTGGCGCTGACGGTCAACTTCTGCGCGCCGCTTGCCGCCGGCGAATTCGAGATCCGCACCGAGCCCGTGCGCACCAACCGCTCGACGCAGCACTGGACGGTTGCCGTGCTGCAGGACGGGCAGACGGCGCTCGCGGCCACCGCGATGACCGCCACGCGTCGCCCGACGTGGAGCGCGGACGAGGCCGCGCCACCTGCCGCGCCGCCGCCGCAGCACGTGGCTCGGTTGCGCGCCGACGGCGCGGTCGCCTGGCTGGCGCGCTACGACCTGCGTTTCGTCGCCGGTGGCTTTCCGGCGCACTGGGACGGCGCCGACAGCGGCGACAGCCGCACGCTGCTATGGGTACGCGACGAACCGCCGCGGCCACTGGACTTCGCAGCGCTTGCCGCGATGGCCGACGTGTTCTATCCGCGCCTGTGGCGCCGACGCGCGCGCCGCGTGCCGATCGGTACCGTGTCGATGACGGTCTATTTCCTGGCCGAGGGCGACACCGTGGCGCGCGCCGGCAGCGCGCCGTTGCTCGGCGAAGCCCACGCGCACGCCTATCGGGCCGGCTACTTCGACCAAAGCGCGCGCTTGTGGAGCGCAAGCGGCGAGCTGCTCGCCACCTCGCATCAGGTCGTCTACTACAAGGAATGACCGCGCTCGCGCGGCCCGAGCAGCGATGCAGCCCGCCGTGATTCGCGCCGAGGATGGCTTCGAGCTGGCGGCCACCTGTTTCGGCGCTGCGCACGATTGCCGCGCCGGCGCGCTGATCGTCAGCGCGATGGGGGTGGAGCAGAAGTTCTACGCCGCCTTCGCGCACTGGCTTGCCGAACGGGGTTACTTCGCCGTCACGTTCGACTACCGAGGCATCGGCGCTTCGCGGCCGCTGCGTTTTCGGGCGTCGCTGCGCGGCTTCGAGGCCGACCTTTCGGACTGGATCGAGCGCGACGTGCCCGCCGCCGTCGAGTTCGTGGCCGCGCGCATCGGCGCGCGGCCGCTCGCCTGGATCGGACACAGCCTGGGCGCGCAGATCCTCGGCCTGGTGCCCAATCGCACGCGCGCAGCGGCGATGGTGGCGATCGCCAGCGGCACCGGCTACTGGCCGCGCTATGCGTGGCGCTCGCGCTGGCGCGCCTGGCTGCTGTGGTACCTGCTGGCACCGCTCGCCACGCGCCGCTGCGGCTATTTCCCCGGCCGCCGCCTGCGCACCGTCGGCGATCTGCCGGCCGGCGTGATGCGGCAGTGGCGCGCCTGGTGCTTGCAGCGCGACTACTGTGTGGGCGCGCAGCAGGCGCACGCGCAGTACGCGAGCGTGACGCTGCCGATGCTGTGGCTGTCGTTCAGCGACGACGAGTTCATGTCGGAGGCGAATGTGCGGGACATGCACGGCTTCTACCGCAATGCGCCTCGCACCGTCGAGCGTGTCGTGCCGCGTGCGCTCGGCCTGCCCCGCATCGGCCACTTTGGCTTTTTCCGCCCCCGCACCGGCGCCGCGCTGTGGCCGCGCGTGGCACAGTGGTTGAGCGAACGCGTCGCCCAGCCCGGCGCCGCGGCGTGCGTGCCGCATCCTTCGTCGCAACCCGAGGAGACCCGATGATCAAGACCGAAACCGCCGACGGCGTGGCGCGCATCGAGATCGTGCGCCCGGAGAAGAAGAACGCGATCACGGTCGCGATGTACCAGCAACTGGCCGATGCGATCGCCGCCGCGCACGAGGACGCCTCGGTGCGCGCGCTGGTGATTCACGGCCAGCCGGACATCTTCACCGCCGGCAACGACCTGGAAGACTTCATGCGGCACGCGTCGCGCGAAGCCGGCATGGATGCGCCGGCGTTCAAGTTCATGCGCGCCCTCGTTGATGCCGACAAGCCGGTGATCGCCGCCGTCAACGGCGCGGCGGTGGGCATCGGCACCACGCTGCTGATGCATTGCGATCTCGTCTATGCGGCCGACAACGCGATGTTCTCGATGCCGTTCGTCAGCCTCGGCCTGTGTCCCGAGTTCGCCTCCAGCCTGCTGGTGCCGCTTTCCGCCGGCTATCACCGCGCGGCGGAAAAACTGCTGCTGTCGGAGCCGATCAGCGCCGAGGAAGCGCTGGAAATGGGCATCGTCAATCGTCTGCTGCCGCCGGGCGAGGTGCTCGCGCACGCCAAGCGGCAGGCGGCGCGTTTCACGCAGTTGCCGCCGGCGGCGGTGCGCGAGACGAAGAAACTGCTGCGGTCGGGTTGGAAGACGGCCGTCGAAAAGACGATCTCCGAAGAAGCGCAGCGCTTCGGCCGCTTGCTCGCCAGCGCCGAGGCGAAGGAAGCGTTCACGGCCTTCTTCGAGCGCCGCAAGCCGGACTTTTCGCGTTTCGCGTGACGTCCTCTTTGCGCTGCCGATGAAACTGCGCCACGAAGTGACGCTCGAAACGCTGAGAGCCCGCGCCACGCTTGGGCTGCCGCATCTGATCGGCCTCGAGGTCGTGCTGCTGCAGGAAAGGTCGCTGCTGATGCGTCTGCCGCTGCGGCCCGAGGTGCTGGCACCGAACGGCTACCTGCATGCCGCCAGCGTGGTCGCGCTCGCCGATACCTGCTGCGGATTCGCCTGCGCGGCGCACCTGCCGGAGGGCGCGGTGAACTTCACCACGATCGAACTGAAGGCCAATTTTCTCGGCACCGCCACCGAGGGGACGATCGAAGCCGAGGCGACGGCGGCGCATCTGGGCCGCACCACGCAGGTGTGGGATGCTCCGGTGCGGCATCTCGAGAGCGGCAAGACGATCGCGCTGTTTCGGTGTACGCAGATGGTGCTGTGGCCGAACACCCGTTAGGAGAACGCCATGACCTTGCAAGGCAAGACCCTGTTCATCTCCGGCGGCTCGCGCGGCATCGGGCTGGCGATCGCCAAGCGCGCCGCGGCCGACGGCGCCAACGTCGCCATCGCCGCCAAGACCACCGAGCCGCACCCGAAGCTGCCGGGCACCATCTACACCGCGGCGGCCGAGATCGAGGCCGCCGGCGGCCGCTGTCTGCCGCTGGCGGTGGACATCCGCGACGAGCAGCAGGTGGTGGAGGCGGCGCGCAAGACGGCCGATCACTTCGGCGCCATCGACATCCTGGTCAACAACGCCAGCGCGATCAGCCTGACCAATACCGAGGCCACACCGATCAAGCGCTTCG
>JAKANT010000162.1 GCA_021823635.1 Pseudomonadota bacterium | reverse complement strand
TCGCAGCACCTCTTCCATCGAGGTGACGCCGGCGCTGACCCAGCGCAGCGCATCCGAACGCATCGGCACCATGCCGATGCGTTCCGCGTGCTTGCGGATGTCGTTGTCGTTGGCGGCGTTGTGGATCAGCCGCCGCAGCTCGTCGTCCACCGTCAGCAGTTCGTAGATGCCGGTGCGGCCGATGTAGCCGGTGTGGCTGCACTGCGGGCAGCCGACCGCGCGAAACGCCTGACCGGAGGGCTCCGGCGCCTTGCAGTGCGGGCACAGCTTGCGCACCAGCCGCTGCGCCAGCACGCCGAGCACGGAGGAGGACAGCAGGAACGGTTCGATGCCCATGTCGATCAAGCGCGTCACCGCGCTCGCCGCATCGTTGGTATGCAGCGTGGCCAGCACCAGATGGCCGGTCAGCGACGCCTGCACCGCGATCTGCGCCGTTTCTAGGTCGCGGATCTCGCCGATCATCACGACGTCCGGGTCCTGGCGCAGGATGGCGCGCAGCGCGCGCGCGAAATCCAGTTCGATCTTCGGATTGACCTGGGTCTGCCCGATGCCTTCGAGGTCGTATTCGATCGGATCCTCGACCGTCATGATGTTGGTGGTGCTGTGGTCGAGGCGCCGGATCGCCGCGTACAGCGTCGTGGTCTTGCCCGAGCCGGTGGGGCCGGTGACCAGGATGATGCCGTGCGGCTGATGGATCAGCTCGTCGAACTTCTTCAGCGTGCGGTCCGACATGCCGAGGTTCTCCAGCGTCAGCCGCGCCAGATCCTTTTCCAGCAGCCGCAGCACGACGCGCTCGCCATGGCCGGTCGGCAGCGTGGAGACGCGCACGTCCACCGCGCGCCCGCCGACGCGCAACGTGATGCGGCCGTCCTGCGGCAGCCGCTTCTCGGCGATGTCCAGCGCGGCCATGATCTTGATGCGCGAGACCAGCGCCGCGTGCAGCGCGCGCTTGGGCCGCACGATGTCGCGCAGCGTGCCGTCGACGCGAAAGCGCACCAGCGAGTAGGTCTCGAACGGCTCGATGTGGATGTCGCTCGCGCCGTCGCGCGCCGCCTGGGTGAGCAGCGCGTTGATCATGCGGATAATCGGCGCGTCGTCCTCGGTTTCCAGCAGGTCCTCGATGTCCGGGACCTCCTGCATCATGCGCGTGATGTCGAACTCGCCTTCGATGTCGCCGACGATCTGCTGCGCGCTGCCCTCGGATTGCGCGTAGGTCTGGGCGATCGCCTCCGTCAGCTTGTCGGCCGGCACCACGATCGGCTTGACGCGGCCCGGAAAGACGCGCATCACTTCGTTCAACGCCGCCAGCGGCGTGGCTTCGCTGATCCAGGCCTCGGCCTCGCGCTCGCCGGTGGGTTTGAGCAGGATCGCGTTGTCGCGCGCGAACGCGTACGGGACGAAGCGGGCAGCGGTGGCCATGGCGCCGCGCTATGGGGTGACCAGTTGCGGCTGCAGGCCGCGTTGCCGCAGCATCGCCAGCGTCTCGTCGAGGCTGCGCCGGGTGGTGTCCGCCGTCACGCGCACGCGGACGATCTCGCCGCTGCCGTCGGCCTTGCGCACGCTTTCCCAGTACGCATCGAAGCCGGCCTCCTTCAGATCGCGCTGCATCGCGCGCGCCGGGGCGATCTCGGCGAAGGTGGCGACCTCGATCAGCGCCGTGCCGCCGGCCGGCGCCGCGCCCGAAGGCGTCGGCTTGACCGGCCGCGGCGGCGCCGGCGGCATTTCGCGGCCGGCGAAGCCGCGGAAGATCAGATCGTCGGGCTTCTGCGCGCCGTCGAGCTGCTGGCGCATGTAGTCGTAACGGTCCAGCGCCAGCGACGAGGAGGTCGCTTCGTCGCGCACCACGTAGGGCCGCAGGAAGATCATCGTGTTGGTGCGCGTGCGGCTGCGGTTTTCATAGCGGAACAGCCAGCCGATCAGCGGCAGGCTGCCGAGGATCGGCACCCGGCTCTCGCCGGCGTTGGTGCGATCCTCGATCAAGCCCGACAGCACGACGAAGTTGCCGTCTTCGACGATCACGTTCGACTCGAAGCTGCGCTTGTTGGTGACGATCTGCCCCTGCACGGTGGTGGGCGCGATCGACGAGATCTCCAGGTAGATCGACAGCTTGACGGCGCCGCCCTCCGAGACCTGCGGCTTGACCCGCAACTGCGTGCCGATGTCGCGCCGCTCGAAGGTCTGGAACGGGTTGACCGCGCCCGGGGCGGCCTGCGTGAAGGCGCCGGTCTGGAACGGCACGTTCTGGCCGACCAGGAACTTCGCTTCCTCGTTGTCCAACGTCTGGATGTTCGGACGCGACAGCACGTTGGCGTTGGCGTGCGTCTCCAGCGCGCGCGCCAGGAACCCGAGGTTGGTGATCTCGCCGATACCCGGGATCGTGATCGAACCGCGGATCACGCCGATGTTCAGTCCCGCCCCCAGCGAACCCAGGTTCTGCGCGGCGTCGATGATGTTGGTGCCGCCGCCGCGGGCGCCGAAATTGGTGCCGCCGATCACGCTGGTGTTGTCGCTGTTGCTCTCGCGAAAGCCGCCCAGCGCCTGCCATTGCACGCCGAACTCGGCCGCCTTGTCGGCGTTGACCTCCACGATCAGCGACTCGATCACCACTTGCGCCCGCCGCACGTCGAGCTTTTCGATCGTCGCGCGCAGGGTCCGGTACAGCGGCTCGGGCGCGGTGATGATCAGCGAATTGGTGGCCGCATCGGGCTGGATCATGCCGGCCAGCCCGCCGGAGGGGCCCGCCGCCGCGGCCGGCGCCGCGGGCGCAGTCGGAGCCGGTGCCGGCAGCCCGGGCTGGCCCGGTGCCGCCGGCGCCGGCGACAGCCCGCTCGGCGCCGCTTGCGGCACGAACGACGGATCGGCGGCGACGATCGCGCGCAGCAGCGGCGCGAGCTTGGTCGCCTCGGCGTTGCGCAGATACACGACGTTGATGTTGCCGGGCGTGACGCTGGGCTGATCGAGGCGCGCGATCAGCTGCTTGGCCAGTTCGCGCCGCGCGGGGCTGGCGGCGCGCAGGATCAGCGTGTTGGTGCGCGTCTCGGCCAGTAGCTGCACGCGCTGGCCGCCGTCGACCGCTTGTCCGGCGGCGCGCGCGGACTCGTCCAGCACGCGGTTGGCGATGGTCGCGATCTCGCTCGCCAGACCGTGCTTGAGCGAGATGATCTCGGTGTCGGCGGTTTCCGGCGCGTCCAGCGCCTCGATGATGCGCGCCAGCCGGCGCAGGTTGTCCGCGTAGTCCGTAATGACCAGCGAATTGTTGGCGCCGACCGCGGAAATGGTGTTGTTGGGCGCGATTAGCGGCCGCAGCACCGGCACCAAGGCGGTGGCCGACTCGTAGCGCAGGCGAAACACCTGGGTGACGATCTGGTCGCCGCGCGGCGCCGTCTGTTCCGGCGGCACCACGCGCCCGCCCTGCAGCTTGGCGTCGGCCTCCGGCAGGATGCGCGCCACGCCGCCCGGCTGCGGCGACTCGACGATCGTGAACCCTTGCAGCCGCAGCGCCGACAGCAATTGCTCGTAGGCCTGCTGCTTCGTGACCGGCCGCTCGGTCACCAGGTTGACCGTACCCTTGACGCGCGGATCGATCACGAACGTGCGGCCGGTGAACTGGCCGATCGCGCGCACCACCGCTTCGAGGTCGGCGCCGACGAAATTCAGCATCACCGTGTCCTCGGCGGGCTTGGCCGCCGTAGGCTTGGTGCCTGTCTGCGCCGACAGCGGTGCCGCCGGCACCGCGAGGGCGACGATGACGGCCCACGCGATCGGTCGCATCGCCGTGTGCGGCTGACTCGCTGCTGCGTGTCGCCAGAGTTTCATCTCAGGATCCGAAGTTCAGGATTGCGGACTCGCCGTCGCGCCGGCCAAGCAGCGAAATCAGGCCGGTCAGTTGCGTCTTGATCGCCGGGTCCACGCCAGGGGCCGCGCGTGCGACGCCCTGAAACCGTAAGCGCCCACCCTCGGCGATTGTGCCACTGCCCGTCAGCTCGAGCGGTCCGGAAACGGTTACCAAATTCAGTTGAGTTCCCGGGAACACGCCGTTGGTCTGCAGCCGGTAATGGCCGAACGGCGACACCGGCGTCAGGTTGCTGGAGGCGAACTGCCATTCGGCCGACCAATTGCCCTGCATGCGCCCGGCCTCGATCGACAGCCGGTCCCAGGTGATCGACAGCACCCCGCCCGGGCGCACCGTGTTCCACGGCGCGCCCAGCCCGATCAGCAGTGAAGCGGGCAGTCGCAGCGTGGCCGGGCCGACCTGCACGCCGCCGCCCAGCCGCGCGTGCACAGCAAGGGGCTGCGACAACGCCGAGGGGTGCGCGAGCGTCAGATCGAGGTTGCCAACGAGCAGCGCCCACGGCGAAAGGCGCCAGGACAGCGTCTCCGGCAGGCTGGCGCGCAGGGTGCCGGCATCCGCGCCCGGCGCCAGCACCAGCGTCGCCTGGCCGTTCCACAGCGTGCCGCGGGCCTCGGCCAGCTGTATGCGCCCGCCTGTGGTCCGGTGAACGAGCGCGGCCAGCCACTGCGCCGGGGCGAGGATGGCGACGGTGGCGACGGCCGCCGTGAGCGCCACCATGGCGTACGCGATCCAGCGCAGCCTCATCGGTTGGGTTCGTCTCAGCGGCGCGCCAGCCGCAGCGCCAATTCGACGTCGACGTGGCCGGGCGTGCCGGTGGCATTGGCGGTGACGGCGACGGCGCGGCCGCCGAGTTCGCGCTCTACGCCGGCCAGCCACAGCGCCCAGCTCGCATACGGCACGTTGGCGAACGTCAGTTGCAGGTCGCCATCGGCCAACGGCACGATGCGCGCCGCCTTCAGCCCGGCGGCGGCGAGCGACTTCTCGACCGCCGCGCGCGTCTCCTGCGGCGACAGGCTCGCCACCTGCGGACGCGCCCTCAGGTTCTTGACCTCCGCCAGCAGCGCGTCCAGTTTGGCGGCCTGCGCGCGGGTGGCGGGCAGGCCGCGTTCGAGCCGTGCGATGCCGGTCGCCGCCGGCTCGATCAGCACCAGGTACACGATCGCGGCCAAAACGATCGCCGCACCGGCGAGCAGCCAAGCCTTCTCGCGCGGCGCGCGTTCGCTCCAGAACTGTACGAGCGCGTCCATCCGCTCAGCCCCCGCTCGGCGTCACGCGCGCCGCGCCGTCGCCTTCGAAGCGCAGGATCAAGCCCTGCTGGATCGCCTGCGCGCGCAGCGCGTTCTGCAGCCCCGGGTTGTCGGCGACTCCGGGCTTGAACTTGATCTTCAGCGCGCCGTCGCGGTACTCGACGCCGGCCACCGCACCGAGCGGGGCGCTCGACAGCACCTGCGCGACCTGGGCGTTGA
>JAKANT010000161.1 GCA_021823635.1 Pseudomonadota bacterium | reverse complement strand
TTCCGGGACTGCGAGGTGCCGGCCGAGAACGTGCTCGGCCGCGTCAACGAGGGCGTCAAGGTGCTGATGAGCGGGCTCGACTACGAGCGCGCGGTGCTCGCCGCCGGGCCGGTCGGCATCATGCAGGCGTGCATGGACGTGGTGGACGCCCTACATCCACGAGCGCCGCCAGTTCGGCACGCCGATCGGCGAGTTCCAACTGATCCAGGGCAAGATCGCCGACATGTACACGACGCTCGCCGCCTGCCGCGCGTACCTGTACACGGTCGGCAAGAACCTCGATGCGCTCGGCCGCGAGCACGTGCGCCGCGTGCGCAAGGATTGCGCCGGCGTGATCCTGTACACCGCCGAGCGCGCCACTTGGATGGCGGGCGAGGCGATCCAGATCCTCGGCGGCAACGGCTACATCAACGACTACCCGACCGGCCGCCTGTGGCGCGACGCCAAGCTGTACGAAATCGGCGCCGGCACGAGCGAGATCCGCCGCATGCTGATCGGGCGCGAGTACTTCGCCGAAACGATGTAGCGGGCGCGACGCGGCGGGCGCGGGCAGCGCCGGCGCCCGCGGCCATGCCCCATCGGAGCAGTTGGCCGCGGGCCGGCCGCTCGTGTAGATGTGGCGCGCATGCGCCCTGCCCAGCTCGCCCGCATCCTGGACCGCGAATTCGAAAGCGCGGCCGACGGCCATCACACACCGGTCATGCTGTGGGGGCCGCCCGGTGTGGGCAAGTCGCAACTGGTGGCACAGGTGGCCGCGCGCCATGGGGTGCCGGTGATCGACCTGCGCCTGTCGCAAATGGAGCCTTCGGATCTGCGCGGCATCCCGTTTCGAGTCGAAAACCGCGTCGAATGGGCCGTGCCGACGATGCTGCCGGAGGAAGGGCGCCACGGGCCGGCCGGCATCCTTTTTCTCGACGAAATCACGTCCGCGCCGCCGGCGGTGTCGGCCGCCGCCTACCAACTGATCCTCGACCGCCGACTGGGCGAGTACCGGCTGCCGCCGCGCTGGGCGATCTTCGCCGCCGGCAACCGCCAGGGCGACCGCGGCGTCACGTACGCGATGCCGGCGCCGCTCGCCAACCGCTTTACCCACTTCGAGGTCGACGTGCACCTGGACGACTGGGCGGCGTGGGCGTACGAAAACGGCATCGATGAACGGATCATCGCCTTCCTGCGCTTCAAGCCCGAACGGCTGTTCGATTTCGATCTCGAGAAAAACGCCGCCGGCGAGATGGCGTTTCCGAGCCCGCGCGCCTGGGAATTCGCGCACCGCGCCTTGCAAAAATTCGGCGACCGTCCCGAACTGCTCGGCGGCGCGCTGGTGGCCTGCGTCGGGCAGGCGGCCGGCCTCGAGTGCGCCGCCTTTCTCGACAGCCTGACCCGCCTGCCGGACCTGGACGCGATCTGCGCCGGTGCGCCGGCGCAGATGCCGGGCGAGCTCGACCTACAGTACGCGGTGGCCGCGGCGCTCGCCGGCCGAGCGCTGCGCGCGCGCGGCACGCCCGAAGCGGCGCGCGTCTGGGGCCACATCCTGGAGTACGCGCAGGCGTTTCCGCAGCGCGAGCTGGGCGTGATGCTGGTGTCGGACATGCAGCGCGGCATCGGCGCCGCGCTCTTTTCGGTGCCGCAATTCGCGGCCTGGGCGCAGACCGTGGGCGATCTGTTGCTGTATGACTGACGTGCAGACGCGGCTTGCCGCAGCGCGCGCGCGTCTGGCGCTGGATCGGCCCTTCCTCGGCACCCTGGTGCTGCGCCTGCCGCTCGTGCCCGCGCCGTGGTGCGGCACCACCGCCACCGACGCGCGCGCGCTGTACTACAACCCGCAGTGGGTGGCGCGGCTCACCCAACCCGAGCTGCAATTCGCGCTCGCGCACGAGGCGCTGCACTGCGCGCTCGGCCACTTCGCGCGCCGCGGCCACCGCAACAAACGCCGGTGGGACCTGGCCTGCGACCTGGCGATCAACCCGCTGCTGGTGGACGAGGGGCTGACGCCGCCGCCGGAGGCGATCGTGCTCGACGTCTACCGCGGCATGAGCGCGGAGGAGATCTACCCCTGCCTGCAGGGCGGCGAGGAGCAGGAGCAGGACAGTTTCGACGAACACCTGTGGGACGGCGACACCGGTGCGGGCGGCGGCCAGGCGGATGCCAGCGCTGGCGGCGGCCGGGGTGGTGCGGGCACCGGCAGCGGGCGTGGCGGGCCGCCGCAGTCGGACGCGCAGGCGCCGTCTTCGGAGGGCGGACGGCCGCAGCCGCTCGCGGCAGCGGAGGCCGAACGCTTGCGCCAGCAATGGCAGCAGCACCTGGCCGCGGCGGCGCAGCGCGCGCGCGAGGCCGGCAAGCTCTCCGGCGCTTTGGCGCGGCTGGCGGAAGCGGCGCTGGCGGCGCGCATCTCATGGCGCGCGCTGCTGGCGCAGTACCTGTCGCTGGCGGCGCGCGACGACTACACCTGGCAGCGGCCCTCGCGGCGCGAAGGCGACGCGCTGTTGCCGGCGCTGCGCAGCCGCGGCGGCGACATCCACGTCGCGCTCGACGTGTCGGGCTCGATCGGCGAGCGCGAACTCGGCGAGTTTGTCGCCGAACTGAACGCGTTGAAGGCCACGCTGCCGGCGCGCGTCACGCTGTACGCCTGCGACTGCGCGCTGGCGCCGGGCGCGCCCTGGGTGTTCGAGGCGTGGGAGCCGCTGCGCCTGCCGCGTGCGTTCACGGGCGGAGGCGGCACGGCGTTTACGCCGGTGTTCGAATGGATCGAGCGGCGCGGGCTGCGCCCCGATGCGCTGGCCTACTTCACCGACGCGCGCGGGGAGTTTCCGCGCCAGGCGCCGCCGTATCCGGTGCTCTGGCTGGTCAAGGGCGGCGCGGCGGTGCCGTTCGGCCGCCGTATCGCGCTCACCTGATGCGCGCCGAACTGGCCCCGGAAGACGCGCTGCGTCTCAACGTGCTGCTGGCGGGCGAGCTCTTCGCGGTACGCATCGACGAAGGGGCGCGCGTGCTGCACGCGCTGACGCCGAAGGGCGAGGCGCGCATCGAACTGCATCCGACCGGATCGCCCGAGCGTTACTTTCAGCGCGTGCGCGAGCTGCTCGCCGGCCACGCCTTCGGTGCTCCGGGCGGCTACCCCGCGCATCTGCGTCGCTGGCTGCGGCTCGGGCAGGCGAGCGAACAGACGCTGGCGGCGTTGCTGAAAACTGGGGATGCCGAAGCGGTGCTGGCGGTGGCCAACGCACCGGCGCTGACCGACGCGCTGGCGCGGCGCGCCTGGTGGGCCGCGCAGCATCCGGCCACCACCGAGATCGCGCGCGCGATGCTCGCGCATCCTGCGGTGCGCGCCGGAACGATGGGACCGATCCTCGCCGAGCATCTGGTCGAATCGCTGCCGTTCGAAAGCGACCCGACCGCGGCGATGCAGACGGTGCGCGTGGTGCTCGGCTGCGGCCTGCTCGACGCTTCGCAGCGCGAGCGGCTGTGGAGCCGCGGCGCGCAGCGGCCGCATTATCTGATCGGCTTTCTCGAACACTTGCCCGACGATCTGCCGCCGGCGCCGGCGCGCGCGCTGCCGCCCGCGCTGCCGGACAGCGCCGCCGCGCGGCTGCTGTCGCGCTGCTATTCCGGCAGCGGTCAGAGCTATCTGCGCGCGGCGGAACTCGCGCTCGACAAGGCGCCCACGCACGAAGCCGTCTGTCTGGTGCTCGATCTGCTGGGGCGCTATTTCGCAGACGGCACCGGCGCGGGCGCGCTGCCGATTACCGCCCGCGAGCGACAGGCGTTCGAGGCGCTGGCCCGCGTCTCGCAGCAGCAGGCGGTGCCGATCCTGGCGCGCACGACGGCGGTCGGGCCGCTGATGCGGCGCCACCTCGAACCGGTGCTGGGACCGGTGATGCAACACCTGCGCGCCTTGCAGGGATTGCCATGAAAGGCGGCGTGTACTTCGATCCGGAGGCGCCGCATCTGGTGCAGCGGCATTTCGCGTTGGTGCGGGTGCGGCGCGGTAAGCGCGAGCGCTTTCCGGAGGGCGTGGTCGAAGTGGTCGCTTCGGAGCAGGAAGCGCTGGCGCGCCAGGACCCCGCCCACGACCTGCATGCCGCCGAGGTTGCCGGGCCGTCGCGTTCGTCGGAAGGGTTCCGGCTCTACTATCTGGTCCGCTGGCTGTCCGATTAGCGACCGCGCGGCCGGCGGCCGGAACTCGGCGGCAGAAAAGGAAAAGACGATGTTCGGACTGAGTGTGGAGCGGCTTACGCTTTTTTCGCTCGCGGCCCTGCTGCTGGCGGCCACCCCCGGGCCGGTGTGGCTGTATCTGATCTCGCGCACGCTGGCGCAGGGGCGGCGCGCCGGCTATTTCTCGATGCTGGGCGTGGCCGCGGGGCTCGCGGTGCACATGGCGCTGGCGGCGTTCGGGCTGTCGGTGGTGCTGCTGGCGATTCCATTCGCCTTCGATGCCATCAAACTGGCCGGCGCCGCCTACCTGCTATGGCTGGCCATCGCCACGCTGCGCGGCGGCGGGTTGTCCTTCTCGCCTCAGCCGCTGCCGCCGGTGGCCGACCGGGTGCTGTTGCGGCAGGCGTTCGTCGCCGCGCTGGTCAACCCGAAGGTCGCGGTGTTCTACCTGTCGCTGTTTCCGCAGTTCGTCGATCCCGCCGCCGGTCCGGTGTTGGCGCAAAGCCTCGTGCTGGGTGCGCTGCAGATCGCGATCGCCGCCGCCGTCGACATGTCGCTGGTGACGGTGGCCGGCCTGCTCGCGCTGTGGTTTGCGCGCCGGCCGCTGTGGCTGCGCGTGCAGCGGCTGTTCCTGGGCGGGGCATTCGGCGCGCTGGCGGTGTGGCTGGCGGCGACACCGGCCCGCTCCTCGCAATGAACGACGCCGGGCAGTTCGCCCCCCTTGCCGCCGAGGAGCTGCCCACGCTCGGCATCGAGCGCTTCGACCGCTCGATGCCGCAGCCGGCCAAGATCGCGCGCGCGATCCTGGACGGTTTCAACCGTCACTACCGGCTGTTCCGCTACGTCGCGCAGCAGGCCAAGAGCCGCTTCGAGAACGGCGACTGGCACGGCATGCGCGCCTCGGCGCGCGAACGCATCGCCTTCTACGACCAGCGCGTGCTGGAAGCGGCGGAGCGAATCGAACGCGACTTCGATCTGGCGTCGCTGACCGACGATGAACGCGACGCGCTGTGGCAGGCGGTCAAACAGTGCTACGTCGCATTGCTCGCCGAGCACCGGCAGCCCGAGTGCGCGGAGACGTTCTTCAATTCGGTGTGCACGAAGCTGCTGCATCGCGACTACTTTCGCAACCGCTTCATCTTCGTACGGCCGGGCGTGGCGACCGACTACATGGACTCGGATCCGCCGTCGTACCGCAGCTATTACCCGGCCAGCGGCGGACTGCGCCGCA
>JAKANT010000160.1 GCA_021823635.1 Pseudomonadota bacterium | reverse complement strand
CGGCTCGTTCAAGATCACGGACCGCAAGAAGGACATGATCATCGTCTCCGGCTTCAAGGTGTTCCCGAACGAAGTGGAGGACGTGGTGATGCTGCACCCGGGCGTGCTGGAGGTGGCGGCGATCGGCGTCCCGGACGCGAAATCCGGCGAGCAGGTGAAGATCGTCGTCGTAAGAAAGGACCCGGCGTTGTCCGAGGAAGCGCTGCTCGAGCATTGCAGGCGGCATTTGACCGCCTACAAGGTGCCGCGGCTGGTGGAGTTCCGCAGCGAGCCGCTGCCGAAGACCAACATCGGCAAGATCCTGCGGCGCGAGCTGAGGACGCCGGCGGCGGCGTAGCGGCGGCCGCCGGAGAGCGGCGCCGTGCGCCAGCGCGCCGATACGGCGCGAGGACCAAGCGAAGTCATAATCCGCGTCGCAGAATCGAAGACGATCGCACGCGGCGTCATGATCGCGCCGCCGCCGGCGATGCGGTGGCGTCGCGCCCCGAGGATGTGTTTGGCGGGACGCTGCCGGTGCCGCTGCGCGGCCGAGCGGCCTACGCGAGCGCGACGTAGCGCGGTGCGTCCGCGTCAATAAGGCTGTGATTCGAGGAGACCGCAAAGATGATGATGCGCCGGCGATTTTTGTTCGGCATCGCCGCGGCGATGTCCGGTCCGGGCCTGAGCCGCGCCCAGTCTGGATACCCGTCCAAACCCGTGAAAATCATTGCGCCGGTGCAGCCGGGCGGCGGGGTCGACCTCGTCGCCCGCACGATGGCCGAGCGGCTCGCCAAGGCGCTGAACGGATCGTTCGTCGTGGAAAACCTCGCCGGCGGAGGCGGCGTGATTGCCGCGCAGACCGTGGCGCGCGCGGTCCCCGACGGCTACACGCTGATGCTCGGCTATGTGGCCACGCACGGCACCAACCCGGCGGTGCGCAAGGTGCCGTATGACGCGGTCGGCGGTTTCACGCCGATCGCGATGGTGGGCGGCACGCCCAACGTGCTGGTGGTCCACCCGTCGCTGCCGGCCACCGGCATGAAGGCGTTCCTCGATTACGCGCGCGCCAACGCGGGAAAGCTGGCGTACGGCTCGGCCGGCCCCGGATCGCTGACCCATCTGGCGATGGAGCAGTTCAAGGCCGAGGTCGGCATCGACCCCGTGCACGTGGCGTATCGCGGCATCGGTCCGGCGATCACCGACCTGCTCGGCGGGCAGGTACAGATGATGATGCCGGGACTCGCGGCGGCGCTGCCGCACATTCGCGCCGGCAAGATGAGGCCGATCGCAGTGACGGGCCGCGCGCGCCATCCGCAACTGCCGGACGTGGCGACGTTCGAGGAACTTGGCTTCAAAGGTTTCGACGGCGTGCAGTGGTACGGGATCGTCGGCCCGGCGCGCCTGCCGGCCGAGATCACCGAGCGGCTCAACGATGCCATCAACAAGGCGCTCGCCGATCCGGCGCTGCGCGAGCGACTGTCGAGCGAGGCGATCGAACCGATGCCGATGTCACCGGCCGAATTCGGCAAGTTTATCCAGGCGGAGATCGCACGCTGGAGCGGGCTGGCGAAGGAACGCGGCATCAAACTCGAGGATTGATCATGGCGCGCAACACACAGGTGCAGGCCGACTTCAACCCGCCGCCGGTGACGCGCACGCTCGCACGCTTCGTTGCGCACCATCCGTCGCGCGGCTGGAGTGACGCGGTCGAGAAAGAGGCGCACCGCACGCTGCTGAACTGGGTCGGCTGCGCGGTCGGCGCCGCCCGCCATGCCAGCGTCGAAGCGGCGCTGGCGGCCGTACGCATGCTGGCGCCGGCGCCGCAATCTTCAGTGCTGGGCCGCGCCGATCGCGTGGACATGAGCAGCGCCGCGCTGGTCAACGGCATCGCGTCGCACACCTTCGATTTCGACGACACGCACCTGAAGACGATCATCCATCCGGCCGGCCCCGTCGCCAGTGCCGCGTTCGCGCTGGCAGAAGTGACCGGCTCGAGCGGCCGGCAGCTGATCGACGCGCTCGTGCTGGGCATCGACGTCGCCTGCCGCGTCGGCAACGCGATCTATCCGGACCACTACGACCGCGGCTGGCACATCACGGGCTCCACCGGCATGCTCGGGGCCGCCGCCGCCTGTGCCCGGCTGCTCGGGCTGGACGAGGACGCCACGACGATGTCGCTCGGCATCGCCGCATCGCAGCCGGTCGGCATGCGCGAGCAGTTCGGCACGATGACGAAGCCGTTTCATCCGGGCGCGGCGGCGCGGGCCGGATTGCTTTCGGCGCTGCTCGCCCGCAACGGCTTCACCGCGAGCCCCAAGGCCATCGAGGCGCCGCGCGGGTTCGCGCAGACCGTTTCGACCAAGTGCGACTGGAACGAGATCACCGACGAACTCGGCAGCCGCTTCGAGATTTCGTTCAACACCTACAAGCCGTTTGCGTGCGGGGTGGTGATCCATCCGATCATCGACGCCGCCACGCAACTGCGCGCGCGCGGCGTGCGCCCCGCGGACATCGAGCGTGTCGAAATGCGGGTGCACCCGCTAGTGCTCGAGTTGACCGGCAAGAAAGAGCCGACCGACGGTTTGCAGGGCAAGTTCAGCGTCTATCACGGCTTCGCGGCGGGACTGGTGTTCGGCCGCGCCGGCGAACACGAATTCGCCGACGAGATCGTGCGGCGCGAAGACCTGGCCGCACTGAGACGTAAGGTCGTGGCCACGGTCGACGGCGCGATCGCCGAAGATGCGGCCGACGTGACCGCGCTGCTGACCGACGGCCGACGCGAACGCGTGTTCGTCGAACACGCGATCGGGTCTCTGCAACGCCCGCTGACCGATGCGATGCTCGAAGCCAAGTTCCGCGATCTCGCCGGGCCCGTGATCGGCGCCGCGCAGACGGAGCGGTTGATCGCCGCCTGCTGGGCGCTGGCACAGGACAAGGACGTGTCGGCGATCGCGGCCTGCGCTCGGCCATGAGCGCACGGCCGCGCATCGTCGTCCTCGACGACTACGAAGACTCGCTGCGACGCACCGCCGACTGGCGCCCGGTCGAAGCGCTTGCGGACGTGCGCGTGTACACCGAGCGGCTGCGCGGCGCGGCGCTGCTCGCGGCGATCGCCGACGCCGACGCCATCGTCGTCGTGCGCGACCGCACGCCGTTTCCCGCCGAGCTGGTCGCGCAACTGCCGCGGCTGCGGTTCTTCGTCTTCACCGGCGAGCGCAATACGCGCATCGATGTCGCCGCGTTCGCCGCGCGCGGCATCCCGGTGACCTACACGGAAGGCGGCTCGTCGAAAGACAGCACCGCTGAGCTGACCTGGACGCTGATCCTGGCGGCCGCCAAACGTCTGGAAGCACACCTGCGTCTGGTGCGAAGCGGCCGTTGGCGCGACGGCAAGCCGCTGCCGGCGGTGCTGGCGGGCGACCGCCTCGGCTTGATCGGCTTCGGCGAGATCGGCCGGCGCGTGGGCCGCATCGGCCTGGCGTTCGGCATGGAGGTGGTGGTCTGGAGCCCGCACATGACGCCGGAGCGCGCGGCCGCCGACGGCGCTAAAGCGGTCGCCCTCGACGAGCTGCTCGCGACCTCGAAGGTGGTGAGCCTGCATCTCGTTCCGTCCGACGAAACGCGCGGGCTGATCGGCCGCGAGCGGCTCGAGCGCATGCGGGCCGATGCCATCTTGGTGAACACCGCCCGCGCGGCGTTAATCGACATGGCCGCGCTGCCGGGGGGGCTTGATCGGGGCCGGCCGGCGTGCGCGGCGCTGGACGTCTTCGATGACGAACCGCTGCCTGCGGACCACCCGCTGCTGCACCGGGAGGACGTCGTGCTGACCCCGCACCTGGGTTTCGTCAACGACGGCGTGTTTTCCAGGTTCGGGCCCGGCGTCGTCGAGAATCTTCTCGCCTGGCTGCGCGGCGAGCGGCCGCCACGCGTGCTCGCGTAGCGGCGCTGCGCACACGACGGCGACGCGCTGGCAGCGGCGATAATCGCGCTTTTGGCAACGATCCCGCCGCGCGCCGCCCGCTTCTTTCGCTGGGACGGGCGCGCGTCTCGCAAGGAACTCCATGGCACTGAAATGCGGCATCGTCGGCCTGCCGAACGTCGGCAAGTCGACGCTCTTCAACGCTTTGACGCGCGCCGGCATCGCGGCCGAGAACTATCCGTTCTGCACGATCGATCCCAATGTCGGCATCGTCGAGGTGCCGGACCCGCGGCTGGCGGCGCTGGCCGAGATCGCCAAGCCGCAGCGCGTGATCCCGGCGACGGTCGAGTTCGTCGATATCGCGGGGCTGGTGGCCGGCGCCAGTAAGGGGGAAGGGCTCGGCAACCAGTTCCTCGCCAACATCCGCGAGTGCGACGCGATCGCGCACATCGTGCGCTGCTTCGAGGATCCGAACGTCGTGCACGTGGCGGGCAAGGTCGATCCGGTGTCCGACATCGAGGTCATCAACACCGAGCTCGCGCTCGCCGACCTGCAGACGGTGGACAAGCAGCTGGCCCGGTGGAGCAAGGTCGCCAAGAGCGGCGGCGACAAGGACGCGCAGCGGCTGGTGGCAGCGCTGGAGAAGATCGCGCCGGCGCTGAACGAAGCGCGCCCTGCGCGCGGCGTGGAGCTCTACGAGGAAGAAAAGGCGGTGCTGCGGCCGCTGTTTCTGCTGACGATGAAGCCGACCATGTACGTCGCCAACGTCGAGGAGCACGGTTTCGAGAACAATCCGCTGCTCGAAAAGGTCAAGGAATACGCCGCGAAAGAAGGCGCGCCGGTGGTCGCGGTGTGCGCCAAGGTCGAGGCCGAGATCGCCGACCTGTCGGACGACGACAAGCAGGTGTTCCTGGCCGACATGGGCATGGAGGAACCTGGGTTGAATCGCGTGATCCGCGCCGCCTACGCGCTGCTCGGGCTGCAGACGTTCTTCACCGCCGGGCCGAAAGAGGTGCGCGCGTGGACCGTGCGGCG
The DNA here is from genome assembly GCA_021823635.1 of Pseudomonadota bacterium. Classification (GTDB taxonomy): domain Bacteria; phylum Pseudomonadota; class Gammaproteobacteria; order Burkholderiales; family Burkholderiaceae_F; genus JAKANT01. The sequence continues at coordinate 452 of JAKANT010000160.1, read as the reverse complement.
CGGCGCCACCGCGCCGCAGGCCGCCGGCGTGATCCACACCGACTTCGAGCGCGGCTTCATCCGCGCCGAGACGATCTCCTTCGACGACTACATCAAGCACCGAGGCGAAGCCGGCGCGAAGGAGGCCGGCAAGATGCGGCTGGAAGGCAAGGACTACGTCGTGCAGGATGGCGACGTGATGCACTTCCGCTTCAACGTCTGACCGGCGACACGTACCCGCGCGGCGACCGCCGCGCGGGTGGTTTCGCGAAGCCGCGTGCGTCAGGGCAGGATCGGGTTGGCGATCGCGTTCTGGATGACGCGCTCGGCATCGCGCGGCAGCAGGAAGCGCTCGTCGACCAGCGCCTGTGCGGCCGCCCGCACCGCCGCCACGTAGCCGTCCTGCGTGCCGTACAGCGCCTCCAGCGACGGCCGCGTATCGCCGGCGGCGATGCGCGCGGCCTCGGTCTTGT
>JAKANT010000159.1 GCA_021823635.1 Pseudomonadota bacterium | reverse complement strand
GCGCTGAACCGCCTTGGATACGCCGTGCGCCGAGAACACGACGATCGACCCGGGCGGGATCGCGTCCAGTTCCTCCTTCGAAGGCCGCGCATCGTAGGGCGCGCCGGGCGCTTGCTGCACAACGGAATCGGCATGCCGGTATTCCGAACGAGGAATACGCCGGCTGGGCCCGCATCGCCGTTCGTCTGGCTGAACCATCGGGCGAGGCGAAATCGTTTATGCCGCCCGGTTTTAAAGAAATTCCGAAAGCGACGCCCGCGGCGCGGCCCGGCTACGGACAATGGCGCGCCGAATCGCCAACGGAAGAAACGATGAACGCATCGCTCAGCATCGAACACGAACGCCTCGCCGAGGCCGCCCGCGCGCAGGATGCGGAGTCGATCTTCGATCGCGCCCACGTGCGGCGGATCGAGCTCGATCTCGAGTACGCGGGCGCCGTCACACCGCCCGAGGCATGGGCGCTGGTACAGCAGGGCGCGGCGCGCTTGATCGACGTGCGCACCGCGGCGGAATACACGTTCGTCGGCCGCGTGCCGGGCTCGGTCAACATCGAATGGCACGGGCACGACCCCGAGCCGCGCAAGCGCTTCCTGGAGCAGTTGCGCGCGATCGCGCAAGAGGACGAACCTCTGCTGCTGATCTGCCGCAGCGCCAAGCGCTCCGACGATGCCGCCTTCGCCGCCGCAGAGGCGGGTTTCAAGCGCGTCTACAACGTGCTGGAGGGATTCGAGGGTCAGCTCGACCGCAACCGCCAGCGCGGCAAGATCGACGGCTGGCGCTTCCGCGGGCTGCCGTGGGAGCAGGATTAGAAGCTCTGACGCGCGCACGCGGCAGCGCAAGAACTCCAACTCGCGCAAGCGCCGGATGGCGGCGCAATGCGCGGCGCTACCTCCAGCCCCTGACCCAGAAGCGGGCGTCGAAGTGCTCCGGCGCGAGCGGCAGCCCGTAAGACAGCGGCGCGAAATAGACGAACGCCGCCGCTGCAAGCCCGAGCAGCGCGAGGCCGAAGCGCCGCTTGTACGCGCCGCAGCGGTCGAGCAGATGGCCGAGGGCGATGAGCGCCACGCACAGCGCCGCCAGGTAGTGGTACGAGAACATGATGCGGCCGATGAACACGAACGGCAGCAGGTTGGCCAGATAGGCGGTGACGATCGCCGCTTCGGTGCGCTCGATCGCGCCCGTTTCGCGCCGCACGGTGAGGTTGAAGAGTTTCGGCGGCAGGTTCACCAGCAGGAACAGGATGCAGTAGCCCGCCGTCCACCACACGACCGGATTGCCGAGGAAGTAGATGTGCGCGATGCGGCCGTCCTTGTGCTCGGCCCAGAAGTCCACCGAGCGCATCATGAACGGCCAGTCGTACCAGCGGCTCGAATACGGATGCCGCTCGACCGTGCGCCGGTGGCCGTCGAACATGCGGGCGTTCAGCTCCGCGAAGCGCGCGAAGAACCCCGGCCGCGCGAGCGCGGGGTCGGCCGCGTTCGGATTGCCGGCGAGCGTGGCTTGAAACTCGCGGCTCATCGCCGCATCGTCCCGGCCGCTCTTGTCGGCGAGCGCGAAGTGCGCGGCGAAGCTCGCCACGTACACCGCGGCCGCGATGGCGCCGGCCGCGCCGATGCGCCGCAAGCCGGCGAAGTGCCGCGCGCGCACCCAGCGCAGCGCTTCGGCGAGCAGGATCAGCCCGACGAACGCGAGTCCCGTCCACTTGACCGACAGTGCCGCGCCGGCCAGCGCCGCCGCCGCGGCGAGCCACGGCCAGCCGCCACGGCGCGCGCGCAGCCAGCACCAGATCGCGCCGAGGCCGAACAGCAGCAGGAAGGAATCGAGCAGCGCGAAGCGCGACATCACGAGCAGCGCGTTGTCCAGCGCCGCAAGGTACCCCGCTGTGAAGGACGCGAACCGGGACACGCCCAGCTCGAGCGCGACCGCCACCAGCACCAGCGGCAGCAGCGTGCCGGCGATGCGCGGCGGCACGCGCAGCAGCAGATAGCTCGAATCCGGAAACGGCAGGTGGTTGGTGGCGAACGAGAAGGCCGGATCCAGCCCGCCCAGCCAGGCGGTGGCGAACAAGATCAACTTACCGAGCGGAGGATGCAGGTCGAAGTAGTACTCGTCCTTTAGATAAGAGAGGGCGAAGCGCGGGAAATACACCTCGTCGAACACCACCGTCAGCGGGCGTTCGAACCAGACGAAATGAAGCGCAGCGGACAGCGCGAGCAGTGCCACCCAGGGCAAGGCCGGCGCGCGGCCCGCGCGAAAGGCCGCGAGCAGCAAGGGCGCGCGGGCGTTCATCCCCTGCTCTCGCCGGGCGCATCCGCTCCGGTCTGCAGCACCGGCCCCAACGCCTGCTCGATGATGAAGCGCGGCCGCCGCTTGACCTCCTGGTAGGTCTTGGCCAGGTACTCGCCGATGATGCCGATGCACAGCAACTGCACGCCGCCGAGGAAGTAGATCGGCACGACGGTGGAGGCCCAGCCCGGCACCGCGCGGTCGGTGAACAGGCGGATCCAGATCGCCCATAGCGCGAGCGCCAGGCTGCCCAGGCTGACCAGGAAACCGAGCGCGGTGATCAGCCGCAGCGGCACGGCCGAATGCGAGGTCACGCCCTGCCAACCGAGCGAGAGCATGCGCCGCAGCGGATACTTCGATTCGCCCGCGGCACGCGCACCGCGCGCATAGGCCACTTGCGCCGTGCGGAAGCCGAGCAGCGGCACGATGCCGCGCAGATACAGGTTGACCTCGGGGTATGCGCGCAGCGCTTCGACCGCGCGCCGCGTCATCAGCCGGAAGTCGGCATGATCGAGCACGACCTGTGCGCCCAGCAGCGCCAGCAGACGATAGAAGAGCTTGGCCGTTACCCGCTTGAACGCGGAGTCGTGCGGCCGCTGCGCGCGCACGCCGAACACGATGTCGGCGCCAGCGCGCGCCTGCTCGACCATCGCCGCGATCGCGGCGACGTCGTCCTGCAGGTCGGCGTCGATCGAGACGATCGCATCACCCTCGGCCGCGAGCAGCCCCGCCAGCAGCGCATTCTGGTGGCCGCGGTTGCGCGACAGCTTGATGCCGCACAGGCGGGAATCGGCCGCGTGCAGCCGCTCGATCACGCTCCAGGTCGCATCGGTGCTGCCGTCGTCGACGAAATACACGCGGCTGTCGCGCGCGACCGCGCCCGCCTGCGCCAGGCGGTCGAGCAGCGCGGTCAGCGCGGCGGCGGTGCGCGGCAGCACCGCCTCTTCGTTGAAGCACGGCACGACGATCGCGAGTCTCATCGGCCGCGACGCTTGCACGGCCCGCAACCGACGTCAAGCATCACGGATCGCCGCGATGGGTCGCGCCATGCTGACCGAGTCCAAGCCGCTTGCCTCACCGTTCTGTGAGATTGACAGTTGCTCGTGATTCGCAGCGCGTGAAGGTTCACCTGCCGTCATTGACGCTTGGTCAGAACCGACGAAAATGCCCGCCACCTAGCTTCTTGCCGGCTCAGCAGGTGAATGCCGTCTCCCCGACGCCGCAGTCGAAGCGCTTCCCCGCTTTCGATGTCGCGGTCCGCGGCGCGTCGATCCGCTACGAGCTGCACACGCAGCCGCAGGGGCTGCTGCTGTGGCGCGTGACTGCCTTTGGAGACGGCTCGCGGGTGCGCTGTGTCATCCCGTTCACGCAGGCCAACGCGCTGCGCGAGTTACTGGCCGCCGACGATGCGCTCGCGCAGCACAGCGTGAACGCCCGGCGCTTGCTCGCCGCCGCGCGCCGTCACTTGAGCGCGGGCGATTTCGCGCCGCGGCTGGCGCTTGGCCGCGCACCGCGAGTCACGCTGACTGCGGTGTCGCAGCGGCTCGAGCATGCGACGGGCGTCTTCGAGATGCACGACACGCTCGCCGCAGTTGCGCGCTTCCTTGGCCTCGCCGGCTACGCGGCGGTGCTTGGCCATTGGAGTGACGAGGACCGCACCGATTTGCACTGGCTGGGTGGCATCGACCCCGCGTGGTGCATGACGTTTATGAACCGGCACTGGTATTTGAACAGCGCCCTGCTCACTCATGCTCGTGCGACCGATCGACCGGCGTTCGGCTCCGAGGTGCCGGCCGTCACCGAAGGGCAGCGGCTGATGCGAGCAACGACGCTGCGCTTCGGCCTGCGTTGCGCGATCGCCTTCCCGCGCCGGTTGCCGCCCGCGACGCCCGCCGGAAGCTTCGGCGCCGTGCTGTTCCTAGGGCGCACCGATCCCCCGGCCGGAGAAACCGGCGCACGCAGGTACGCCACGCTCGTTCGCGGCATCGTGGCGACCTTCATCGACCGCTGGGCGCAACTGATTGCGGCCGAGCGCGCGCGGCAGACGCGCCTGTCGCCGACGGAAAGACGCCTGCTGGCCTGTGTGGCCGCCCGCCAGACCACGGCGCAGGCCGCCGCGCTGCTCGGCATCGGCACGACCGCGGTCAACAACCATTACCGGCGGATCAACGCCAAGCTGGGCGTCAACAGCAAGCGCGCGGCACTCGCGCGCGCGCAGGCGCTCGGCCTGCTGACAGAGCAACCGCCGCCGCCGTGATCGCAGGCGACGGTCAACGCGGCTCGAGGCGCCAGATCTCGTCGCCGCCCGCTTTGCCGTTCGTCGCGACATAAAGGGCGCCGTCCGCGCCAAGCGCGAGCGCGCGCACCGCGTGCTCGAGCGTACCGAGCATCGAGGCGTGCTCATCGACGCCGCCCGTCGCGCCCAGGCGCAACACGTCCACACGCCGGCCGTCCGCGTAGGCAACCGCCAGTGCGCCGTCCCATGGCTTCCAGCCGTTACCACGCAGGAATGCCAGCGCGGCCAGACCTTGCGCGCGGTTGAAATTCGTCCACAGCGGGCGGGCGGCATTCGGATACCGGCCAAGATCGGTCATCGGTGCCAGCGGCCGCTGCCTCTCGGAAGAGGGTTTGCCGCAGTAACCGGACGCAACCGATATGACCGCAAGCCGCGCGCAGCGCGGATCCCAGCCCCCGTTGCCGCCGGCTGAAAAGCGGGTGACCTCGTCCTGGCCCGCCCCGTCTTCGCCGACGAACACCTCTTCGCGGCCCGGCAGCGCCAGCGCCGTGGGGTTGCGTAGCCCGTATGCGAACACCCGCGCATCGAAACCCGTCGGCGAACGGTTGCCTGCCGCCGGCCGGCCGTCGCGGTCGACACGTAGCAGCTTCCCGCCCAAGACGGCTGCCCCCTGCGGCGCATCGGGATCGAGCAGATCGCCGATGCCGATGTACAGCCAGCCGTCCGCGCCGAACCGTAAAGCGCCGCCGACGTGCGGCGCGCCCGCGGCCCGCGCCGTTGCACCCGCCGCCAGGATGTCTCTGCGCTCGGTGACGCCGGCAGAAGCAGCGTCGATCTTTAGCCGTATCACCCGCGGCTCCCCGCGCTCGGTCGTCACGAAGA
>JAKANT010000158.1 GCA_021823635.1 Pseudomonadota bacterium | reverse complement strand
CTTTGTCCGGCATTCTGGCGGCGGCGCGCAAGCATCTGGATGCGGTCGGCGTGTGCGTGGTGGCGGGGCTGGCGGCCTTCGGCGGTGGAACGCTGCGCGATATCCTGCTCGATCGCCGCCCGTTCTTCTGGGTGGCGCACCCCGGCTGGCTGTGGGCACTGATCGCGCTGGCGATCGCTGCGATGCTGTTCATGCGTACGCGTCACTTGGAGCCGACCGAGCGCGCGATCCAATGGCCCGATGCGCTCGGGCTGGGACTGTTCACCGCCAGCGGCACACAGGTCGCGCTCGATGCGGCGTTGCCTGCGATCGTCGCGGTGTTAATGGGCATGATCACGGCAGTGTTCGGCGGCGTGCTGCGCGACATCGTGTGCAACGAGATTCCGAGCGCGTTTCGCGACCACCGACCGTACGCGGTCTGTTCGTTTGTCGGCGGCTGGGTGCTCGTGCTCGCGCAGCAGCTCGGCGCCACGGGCTGGGTGGCGTTGGTGGCGGCCAGCGCCAGTGCCACCGCGCTGCGCGCGCTGGCGCTGTATACCGGTTATACGCTGCCGAGCTGGCAGCGCAGCGAGCAGCGGCGACGTTGACGGAGTGCCTGCATGTCGGCCGGCATCGAAACGAGCCCCGAGCCGCCCAAGGCGGCGTTGTCCTATCCGTTCGACACGCCCGCCAACGGACAGGCGTTGCAGGTCGCCCCCGGCGTGCACTGGTTGCGCCTGCCGCTACCGTTTGCGCTCGATCACATCAACGTCTGGGCGCTCGATGACGGCGACGGCTGGGCGGTCGTCGATACCGGGATTCGCAGCGACGAAACCGCCGCCGCGTGGCGGGCGATCTTCGCCGGCGCACCCGACCGACGTCCGCTGAAGCGCGTGTTCGTCACCCACATGCACCCGGACCACATCGGCATGGCCGGCTGGCTGACGCGCAAGTTCGGCTGCCGCCTGTGGATCACGCGTCTGGAGTACCTGAACTGCCGCGTGCTGGTGTCCGACACCGGCCGCGAGGCGCCGCCCGATGCGGTCGATTTCTACCGCCGCGCCGGCTGGAGCGAAACCGCGATCGAGACCTACCGCGCGCGCTTCGGCAATTTCGGCAAGCACATCCATGCGCTGCCGGACAGCTTTCGGCGCCTGCACGATGGCGAGGAGCTGCAAATCGGCACCCGGCGCTGGCGCGTGCTGGTCGGCACCGGACATTCGCCCGAGCACGCCTGCCTGTACTGCCCGGACCTGAAGCTGCTGATCTCCGGCGACCAGGTGCTGCCGCGCATTTCCTCGAACGTGTCGGTCTATCCGATCGAACCGGACGCCAACCCGATGCAGGACTGGCTGACGTCGCTCGCGAAACTGAAGCGCGAAGTGCCGGACGACGTTCTGGTGCTGCCTTCGCACAACGCGTGCTTCCGTGGGCTGCACGCGCGCCTGGATGAACTGGGGCACGGACAAGAGCGCGCTTTGCAGCGGCTGCGCGACGCGCTGCGCCGGCCGCAACGCGTGGTCGACGTCTTTCCCGCGCTGTTCGGCCGCCCGATCGACGAGTCGAACTTCGCCCAGCTCAGCCTGGCCACCGGCGAGAGCGTGGCCTGCCTGAACTACCTCTTGCAACGCGGCGAGGCGACGCGCGATACCGACAACGACGGTGTGGCCTGGTATCGGCTCGCCACCTCCGGCTGAGCCGGTGCGGGTTACCGGCGCCGGCCTCTCGCAGGGCGCTGGCTTACAATGCGCCGCGCACAGCTGGGACCGCATGTCCGGGTTCGGATTCCCTGATCCACACCGAATTCTTCGATCGCCGTGATCCGCTCGCTCTCCGCCGCCGCTTTGCTCGCCGGCACGATCGGAGCCGTGGCGGCAGCGGCCGTCGAGCGCAACATCCCCGCCGCGGCGGCGCGCGGCAAGGTGGACGAGGCGACCGCGTCGATGATCAAGATCGACGGCAAGAGCTATCGCCTGGCACCCGGCACGCGCTTCGTGACGTCGAAGAACCTGACCGTGACGCCGAATTTCGTCGCTCCGGGCACGCGCGTGCGCTACACCCTCGACGAGCGCGGCCAGGTGAACGCGGTGTGGCTGATGGACGAAAGCGACCGCGCCACGACCGGCCCGGTGCAGCGCACCTCGGCCGGGCGCTGAAGCGCGCGCCGCGGCGCCGCGCTCCGCCGATGCCACCGAGACCATTCGCCGCCGGATCGAGACCGTGACCGCGAAAAAGCTTTACCTACGCACCTTCGGCTGCCAGATGAACGAGTACGACTCGGCCAAGATCGCCGACGTGCTCGCCGCCGCCGAAGGTTACGAGCCGACCGACCGCCCCGAGGATGCCGACCTGATCCTGTTCAACACCTGCTCGGTGCGCGAGAAGGCGCAGGAGAAGGTGTTCTCCGACCTCGGTCGGGTCAAGCCGCTGAAGCGCCGCAATCCGAACCTGCTGATCGGTGTCGGCGGCTGCGTCGCCAGCCAGGAAGGCGCGGCGATCGTGGCGCGTGCGCCTTACGTGGACCTCGTGTTCGGGCCGCAAACACTGCACCGGCTGCCGGCGCTGATCGAGCGTCGCCGCGCGACCGGGCGGCCGCAGGTCGACATCGCGTTTCCGGAGATCGAGAAGTTCGACCACCTGCCGCCGCCGCGCGTCGAAGGTCCGACCGCGTTCGTCTCGATCATGGAGGGTTGCAGCAAGTACTGCAGCTTCTGCGTCGTGCCGTACACGCGCGGCGAAGAAGTTTCGCGGCCGCTGGAAGACGTGCTGACCGAGATCGCCGATCTGGCCGACCAAGGCGTCAAAGAGATCACCCTGCTCGGCCAGAACGTCAACGCCTGGCGCGGCCGCCTGCCGGACGGCGAAGTCGCCGACTTCGCCCTGCTGCTCGAGTACGTGGCGGAGATTCCAGGCATCGAACGCCTCCGCTACACGACTTCGCATCCGAAGGAGTTCACGCCGCGGCTGATCGACGCCTACCGGCGCATTCCGCAGCTGGCCGATCACGTGCACCTGCCGGTGCAGGCCGGCTCGGACCGCGTGCTGGCGGCGATGAAGCGCGGCTACACCGTGCTCGAATACAAGTCGATCGTGCGCCGGCTGCGCGCGGTGCGGCCGGGCATTTCGATTTCGTCGGATTTCATCGTCGGCTTTCCGGGCGAAACCGAGGAAGACTTCGAGCGCACGCGGGCGCTGGTCGAGGAGATCGGCTTCGACTCCAGCTTCTCCTTCGTCTACAGCAAGCGCCCCGGCACGCCGGCCGCGGACCTGCCCGACGACACGCCGGACCATGTCAAGCTGGCGCGCCTGCAGCGGCTGCAGGCGGCGATCGATGCCCATGCGGGCCGGATTTCGTCGGCGATGGTCGGGACGGTACAGCGCGTGCTGGTCGAAGGACCCTCGAAGAAGAACGCCGCCGAACTGGCCGGCCGCACCGCGAACAACCGCGTCGTCAACTTCGCCGCGCCGCCGCGGCTGATCGGCGCGATGGTCGACGTACGCATCACGCAGGCGCTGCCGCACTCGCTGCGCGGCGAGGTCGTGGTGCGCGACGTCGCGGCGGCGGCCTAAAAGCGCGTCGTGGCAAGGCGGTCGAGCGAAAAGAAGGTGCTCGCCTTCGCGGCGGCGGCCGACAACGCGCAACTGGCCAACCTGACCGGCGCGCTGGACGGCAATCTGCGCCAGATCGAAACCGAGCTGGAGGTCTCGATCCGCCGCCGCGGACACCAGTTTCACATCGAGGGCGCGCACGAGCGCGCGCAGCAGGCGGTCGAAGTGCTCGAATACTTTCTCGCCCGCGCCGACCGGCCGATCAGCGTGGACGACATCCAGCTTTACTTCGTCGAACGCACGCGCGGACTGGCACCGCGGGCGGCCGGCGCGGCCGAGGCGAGCGCGCTGCCCGCGCTGCACACGCGCCGCCGCGACCTGCACGGGCGCACGCCGCGCCAGCGCGAATACATCGAAGCGATCCTGGCGCACGACATCGCGTTCGCGATCGGTCCGGCCGGCACCGGCAAGACCTACCTGGCGGTCGCCTGCGCGGTCGACGCGCTGGAGCGTGAAATGGTCAAACGCATCGTGCTGACGCGCCCGGCGGTGGAAGCGGGCGAGCGCCTGGGATTCCTGCCGGGAGATCTGGCGCAGAAGGTCGATCCGTACTTGCGGCCGCTGTACGACGCGCTGTTCGATCTGCTCGGCTTCGACAAGACGCAGCGGCTGCTCGAGCGGCAGACGATCGAGATCGCGCCGCTCGCCTACATGCGCGGGCGCACGCTGAACCAGGCGTTCGTGATCCTGGACGAAGCGCAGAACACGACCCCGGAGCAGATGAAGATGTTCCTGACCCGCATCGGCTTCGGCTCCAAGGCGGTGATCACCGGCGACGTGACGCAGATCGATCTGCCGCGCGGCAATTCCTCCGGCCTGATCGAAGCGCAGCACATCCTGCGCGACGTGCGCGGCATCGCCTTCTGTTACTTCACCGCCGCCGACGTCGTGCGTCACCCGCTGGTGGCGCGCATCGTCGAGGCGTACGAACGCGCGGAACAACGCGATCCGCCGGCGCCGCGCGGCAGACGCGCGCCCGCATGAAGCGCGCACCGGCCGCCCCGGCGCTGCGGCTGACGGTGCAGAACCGCGACGCATTCCGCGGCCTGCCCGCGCGCTCGACGCTGCGGCGCTGGCTGCGGCTGGCGCTGGCGCGCGACGCCGAGATCGTGCTGCGTTTCGTCGGCGCGCGCGAAGCCAGAGCGCTGAACCGTGCCTTCCGGCGCCGCGACTACGCCACCAACGTGCTGACCTTTGCCTACGGCGGACGGCCGCTGCGCGCCGACGTCGTGCTGTGCGTGCCGGTGGTGCGCGCCGAGGCGCGGTCGCAGGGCAAGCCGTTCCGGCACCACCTCGCGCACCTGGTCGTGCACGGCGCGCTGCACGCGCAGGGACACGATCACGTGAGGCCGCGACAGGCGCGCGCGATGGAGGCGATCGAGCGGCGGCTGCTCGCCCGCCTCGGCATTGCCGACCCTTACGCGTAAGTTAGCGCGGGCTTCGAACGTGACCGGCGGCTTCGGCGACGGCGCGCGGTCACCCAATCGTGCTGCGCATCGGATATCCTGCGCGCCGTCGCAACTGCCGGGCGCCAAGACAGCGGCGCCCGACCCCGATGTCCGCAGAACCGCCGAGTCGCGCAGCGACGCATCCGAAGCACAAGTCCTTCCTCGAACGCTTAAGCGCGTTCGTCTTCCGCGAACCCGAAAACCGCGCCGAACTGCTGGCCGTGCTGCAAGAAGCGCACGAGCGCGAGCTGCTGGATGCCGATGCGCTGTCGATGATCGAGGGCGTGCTACAGGTCTCCGAGCTGCGCGCGGCCGACCTGATGGTGCCACGCTCGCAGATGGACGTGATCGACATCGCTGAGCCGCCGTCGGCGTGGATCGGGCGCGT
>JAKANT010000157.1 GCA_021823635.1 Pseudomonadota bacterium | reverse complement strand
GCCACGCTGGGCGCGCAGACGCGCGCCCAGCGCGCCGCCTCGCCCTGCACCGGCGCCAGCGCGTCGAACGGCAGGCACGGCCGACGCAGCCGGTGCGCCAGCGCGCGCGCCAGGAAGTCGCCGCAACCGGCGGCGACCAGCGGCGCCTCGGGGTGCAGGCCGGCATCGGCGAGCACGCGTAACACGCTGTCCTCGATCAGGGACAGTTGCGCGGCGCGAAACGTCAGCGCCAGTTGCAGCCACTCGGCGTCGCTCGCATCGCGGCCGTCGTGGCCGATCATCCTTGCCAGCCGTCGGCAGGTCGCATCGCGGTCCTTGCCAGCCTGGTCGGCGGCGGGCTGCTGGTCGAACTCCGAATCCAGTTCACCGGTCAGCCGATACACGTCGGCGGTGGTGGCGAACAGCTCGTTCATCACGTTGAAGGTGACGCCGCGAAACGCCACCCGCTGCGTCAGCACCGCGAGCGGCGTGCGCACAACGCCCTGGTAGATCAGTTCGCCGCATGCCAGCCGTGCAGCGTCGCCGTCGCCGCGCGCGACGACGCGCCCGCCGAGGATCGGCACCACGTCGGTCGTCGTGCTGCCGACGTCCACCAGCAGCGCCGCGCCGAGGCGTCGCGCCGCCCACGCTGCGGGCGCCCGCCAGTTCGCAGACGCCACGCGGCGCCACGCCGCGCACGCCTGTGCCGCGTCCAGCCAGCCGTCGCCGGCGAAGAATCGCGCCTCGCCGAGCGCTTGGTGCACGTGTTGCACCAGCGCGCGCACGCCCTGCTCGCGGTCGGCGAAACAGTCGGCCATCTCGCCGGTCATCGTCACCGCGTGCCGCGCCGTCTCGAGCTGCGGCCAGCGCGCGCGCGCGGCGTCGAACGCCGCCGCGAGCCGGTCCAGGCCGAGCCACAGCGCGCATGGCCACTGCGCGACGTCGCGCACCGCGCCGCCTTCCACGCAGGCCGCCTTCAGGTGCGCGCCACCGATGTCCCAACCGAAGATCACGCCCGCTATCCGTGTTCCCGCAGGTGAGCCGCTAACACGTCGCGTGCCAGATTGCGGCCCAGCGCCCGCGACAGTCCCGCATAAGCGCAGGTCACGCGCGGGTTGATCTCGATCAGCACGGGTTCGCGCGCTGCGGCGACGACGTCCAAGCCGACGAACCCCGCCAGCCCCGGCACGGCGCGTACGACCCGCTGCGCGAGCGCCTCGAGCGTGCGCGCCAGCGGCGTCGAGCGTCCGATCGCGTCGATCTGCACGCCGCGATAGGCGACCTCGCCCGCGGCGTCTATCTCGATGCGCTGGCGGTTGATACTCAGCAGCTCGGCTCCCCCTGCGTGCACCAGCAGCGAAAGGCTCAGCGCTTCGCCATCGATCCAGGGCTGCAGCACCGCGCGCTGCCCGCGCGCGCGGCGCCGTTCGAAGTCGGCGACGGCGGCGGCCATCGAATCGTGCACCCGTGTATCGCAGGCGCCGGCGCCGTCGTCGGGCTTGACGACGAAGCGGCGCGCCTGCGCCGCCGCGCCCGGCGCCAGGCAGGGCGGCGTGGCGATGCCGGCGGCGGCCAGACGCTCGAACGTCGCCGTCTTGCTTGCGGCCAGCTCGATCGCGCGCGCATCGCAGCCGATCCAGCTCGGGCGCGGCACCGCGCGCGCCAGCGCTGCGAGCACGCCGTCGGTCTCAGGGGCGACGACCCACGCCAGATCGTGCACCCCCGCCAGCCGGCGCACGAAATCGAACGGCGCCTCGTCGCGCGCCGGCGCGACGTACTCGAGCCGCGCCGACGCTGCGGTGCGCGACTCGCCGGCGTCGGCGCAGGTCACCTCGACGTCGCCGGCGGCGAGCAGGTCGGCGACAATCGCATCGCGCATCGCGCGCCCCTGCGCGAGCAGCTCCGGCGCCTCCGCGCCCGCCGCGTGCGCGGTCAGCAACTCGTACACGAACACCCGCATGAAACTGATTCCCGTGATCGATCTCGCCGGCGGCGTCGTCGTGCGCGCGGTGCGCGGCGAGCGCGAACGATACCGCCCGATCGAATCGCGATTGGTCGCCGGCTGCGACCCGGTGACGGTCGCCAGGCATCTGCTCGAGTACGCCGGCGCCGATATCCTTTACGTCGCCGACCTGGACGCGATTCGCGGCGGCAGCGTGCAGCAGGCGGCGCTGGCGCGGCTGCGCGCGGCCCTGCCTGGGTGCACGCTGTGGCTGGACGCCGGCTTCGCGCGCGTCGCGGACGGCGAGCGCCTGTGCGCGGCGCTCGGGCGCGCGCTGCCGGTATTCGGCAGCGAATCGCTCGCCACGGGCGACCAACTGATGCAGTTGCGCGATCGCGACGACGCGCTGCTGTCGCTCGATCAGCGCGCCGGTGCGCCGCTCGATCCGGCCGGCTGCTTCGCCCGCCCTGAGCTGTGGCCGCGCCGCGTGATCGTGATGACGCTCGATCGGGTGGGCAGCGGCTGCGGCCCCGATCTCGAAACCCTGGCGCGCGTTCGTGCACTGGCGGGGTCGCGTTCGCTGATCGGCGCCGGCGGCGTGCGCAGCGAGGCGGACCTGCACGCCGCCGCGACCGCCGGGGCCGAGGGCTGGCTGGTGGCCTCCGCGCTGCACGATCTCGCCTTGCCCTCCGCGCGGTGACAGTCTGTCGCGGCAGCGGTGCCGTTCGTTGGCATTTTGTGACGGCGTGCGACGGCACGTGCCGGCGCGCCGGCGCTCAATCGATGGCATATCGCTTGCACGCCGGTCGGTCATGACCTGGACCTGCCCTTTCTGCGCGCTGCTGTGCGACCGTTTTGCGCTGGCCGTCGAAGGCGACGCGCTTCACTTGCAGGGCAGCCGCTGCACCCGCGCCCAGCGCGCGCTGGCGCAGTTTGCGGCCCGACCCGTCGCCGTACCCCCGCGCGTCGATGGCGTGGCCGTCGCCCTCGATACCGCGGTGCAGGCCGCAGCGACGCTGCTAGCGCGTGCGCGCCAGCCGCTGCTCGCCGGGCTTGCCACCGACATCGCCGGCGCGCGGGCGCTGTATGCATTGGCCAATGCCTGCGGCGCGATCCTGGACCACGCGCGCAGCGATGCACTGCTGCCGCAGTTGCGCACACTGCAAGACCGCGGGCTGTTCCTGACCACGTTGGCGGAGATTCGCCAGCGCGCCGACCTGATCGTTTTCGTCGGCACGCAACCGAGCCGCCACTACCCGGAGTTCTACGCGCGCTGCGCTGGCGATCTGGCACGCGAGCTGGTCTTTGTCGGCACCGAAGTCGACGCAGTGGCCGCCGCAGAGCCGAAGGCACAAGCGCGTTCGCTGCCGTGGAGCGGCGACGCGTACACGACGCTCGCGCTTGCCAATGCGATCGCCGCCGGGCGGCGCGTCGATGCGCCGGAGGAGCTGCGCCAACTGATCGAGCGCATGCGGGCGGCGCGCTACGCGGTAATCGTGTGGGAGCCGGCCACGCTGCCCGGCCCGCAGCCGGCGCTGCTGGTCGAGGCGATCGACCGGCTGTTGAAGGCGCTGAACCAGACCACGCGCGCTGGCGGTCTCGCGCTCGGCGGCGACGATGGCGTGCTGGCGGTCAACCAGACGCTCGCCTGGCTGTCCGGCTTGCCGCTGCGTACGGGCGTGCACGCGAGTGGCCTGGCGCACGAACCGCACCGTTATGCGGGCGCGCGCCTGCTTGCCGATCGCTCGGTGGACGCGCTGCTCTGGGTGGCGAGCTTCGGCGCCGAACCCGCGCCGCCGCCAACCGACGTGCCAACCATCGTGCTCGCCCATCCCGCGCTCGCCGCCACGCCGGCGCGCGTTTTCGTTCCGGTGGCCACCCCTGGCATCGGCGCCGACGGCCACCTGTTCCGGCTCGACGGCACCGTCGTCGTGCCGCTGGCGCGCGCCATCGACGACGGCCTGCCGAGCGTGGCACACGTCGTCGCGCGCATCACGGACTGGCTGCGCGCACAGAGAGCGACCGCATGAGCACGCTGTGCATCCGCGGCGGGCGCGTGATCGATCCGGCGCACGGCATCGACGGCGTGGTGCGCGACGTGTTCGTGCGAGATGGGCGCATCGTCGCCGCGCTCGACGCACCGGCGGACGAAACGATCGATGCCACCGGCTGCGTCGTGATGGCCGGCGGCATCGACCTGCATTCGCACATCGGCGGCGGCAAGGTCAACCTGGCGCGCCTGCTGCTGCCGGAAGACCATCGCGGCGCGCGCGCGCCGGCCAGTCCACTCGAGCTGGCCTCGTGCGGGCACTGCGCGCCCGGCACGCTCGCCACCGGCTACCGCTACGCCGAAATGGGCTACACGGCGGCGTTCGAGCCGGCGATGCTGCCGTCCAACGCGCGCCAAACCCATTTCGAGATGGGCGACACGCCGATCATCGACCACGGCGCGTACGTGATGCTCGGCAATGACGAGTTTTTCCTGCGCCTGCTCGCCGAAGGAGCCGCGTTCGAGCGCGTGCGCGACTATGTCGGCTGGACGATCAACGCCACCAAGGCGCTCGGCGTCAAGGTCGTGAATCCTGGCGGCATCTCGGCCTTCAAGTTCAACCAGCGCGCGCTCGACGTCGACGAGCCGCACAGGCACTATGGCGTGACGCCGCGCCGCGTCTTGCAGACGCTGGCCCGCGCGCTGGCCGAGCTGGGCGTCCCGCATCCGCTGCACGTGCACGCCAGCAACCTCGGCGTGGCCGGCAACATCGCCTCCACGCTGGCCACGATCGATGCCCTCGAGGGGCTGCCGGCGCATTTGACGCACGTGCAGTTCCACAGCTACGGCGCCGACGGGCCGAAGAAGTTCTCCTCGGCCGCGCGCGCGTTGGCCGAGGCGGTGAACCGGAACCGCAACATCAGCGTCGACGTCGGCCAGATCATCTTCGGCCAGACCGTCACCGCCTCGGGCGACACGATGCACCAGGTCGCCAACGGCGCTCACGCACGCCCGCGTAAATGGGCCGCCGCCGACATCGAATGCGACGCCGGCTGCGGCGTGGTGCCGTTTCGCTATCGCGAACAGAGTTACGTCAACGCGTTGCAATGGGCGATCGGGCTCGAGATCTTCCTGCTCGTCGAGGATCCGTGGCGCGTGGTGCTGACCACCGATCACCCGAACGGCGGGCCGTTCACCAGCTACCCGCACCTGATCCGGTTGCTGATGGACAAGACTTTTCGCGACGAGCAATTGGCGCGCCTGCATCCGGACGTCGCCGCCCAGGCGGACCTCAAGCACATCACGCGCGAGCTGAGCCTGTACGAAGTCGCGATCCTGACGCGCGCCGCGCCGGCCCGCCTGCTCGGACTGAAGGACCGGGGCCATCTGGGCGCGGCGGCCGCCGCCGACATCGCGGTGTATCGCGAGGACGCCAACCGCGAGGCGATGTTCGCGCGGCCCGCCTACGTGTTCAAGGATGGCGCGCTGGTGGCGCGCGACGGCACGATCACCGCCGCCCCGGCC
>JAKANT010000156.1 GCA_021823635.1 Pseudomonadota bacterium | reverse complement strand
TCGAAGACGCGCTGCTTGCGCACCCGGCCGTCGCCGAGTGCGGCGTCGTCGGCGTGCCGGATGCCGAGCGCGGCCAGATCGTCAAGGCCTTCGTCGTGCTGCGGCCGGGTTTCAGCGGCGACGAGGCGATGGTCAGGACGCTGCAGGAGTTCGTCAAACAGGCAATCGCGCCGTACAAGTACCCGCGCGCGATCGCCTTCGTCGATGCGCTGCCGCGCACCGCCACCGGCAAGCTGCAGCGTTTCAAGCTGCGCGAAGCAAGCTGACACAGCAGGCGCCCACGATGCGCTTCGCCGCCACCGGAGAGAGCCGATGAGACAGATCCTGCAACCGCCCGGCTGGCCGCGTCCGCGCGGCTACGCCAACGGGGTGGCCGCGCGCGGCCGCCTGGTGTTCGTCGCCGGCATGGTCGGCTGGGACGCGCAGGAGCGATTCCGCAGCCAGGACCTCGCCGAGCAGGCGCGTCAGGCGCTCGCCAACGTCGTCGCGGTGCTGAAGGAGGCGGGCGCCGGCCCGCAGCACATCGTGCGCATGACCTGGTACGTCACCGACAAGCGCGAATACCTGGCGGCGGCGCCGCGCCTCGGGCAGGCGTTTCGCGAGATCATCGGCCACTACGGCATCGCGATGACCGCCATCGAAGTCGCCGGCCTCATGGAAGACGGCGCCAAGGTCGAAATCGAGGCCACCGCGGTCGTGCCGGATTGAGTGGCGACTCGCGCACACCGCGTCCACGCCGGGGCGACTGCGGTGCAGCGGTCGCGGCGCGAGCTTTCATTGGCCCGCGCCGTGTCGTCGCCCGGTGGCCGTCATGGAAGATCGACGCCCGCCGCGGCTGCCGCCGCCCGCACCTTGGCGGGCCAGTTGATCATGCCGGGGTCCTGGCCGCTCACCATCCCCAGCAGATAGGCGGGCCGGTCGCCGACGTTGCGGAACCCGCGCGACACGCCGGGCGGAATGCTGATCGTGTCGAACGGCTCCAGGACCAAGCTGCGGCTGCCCTCCGGGCCCCAGAAGACCTGCCAGCGGCCGGTGAGCGCGACGAACACCTCCTGCGTCAGATGGTTGTGCAGCGGCGCCGCCTTGCCGGGCTGGCACAGGATCAGGTTCATGTGAAAGCCTTCCGCGGCAAGCGGCGCGTCGGGCGCGGTCCCCAGCACCCGGTAGGTGGTGCGCTCGTAGCCCGGGATCGCCGCATCGACGTAATCGGAGGTCGGCACCAACTTGCCGAAGCGCGCCACGCGCGCCTCCATTTCCTCGACCGTCGGATTCGCATCGGTGATCGGGGCCTGGCGCTGCATGGCATCCTCCTGTTACGTGTGACCGTGGCACTCAAACACCCGGGCTTTCTGTTCGTTGCCGGCATGGGCGACGTCTGCGGTCTCGGGGCGAAAGTGAAACGTCCAACTTTTCTCGTGTCGATCCCATCGAGAAGTGGGCATGCTGCGAGCCGGAGGGGTCGCGCAGCCGTGCGGGCTGCGCCTGCCCCCCCCGGGCGCTGCCTTCGCGAGCCTCGATGACGGAGTAGCGGGCGGCCTGCTTGTGGCGGCGGCATGCGCAAAGACGGGGGTCGGGTTCGACTCCGATGCGTCAGCGCTGGGAACGAAGATCGACGTTGGCGGACGCGCGGGCTGCTTCGGCGAGCCTCACCGCAGCCGCTCGGCCCGAATGGTTCCGTTGGCCTCCACCTGGCCGCGCAGTTCGGCTTGCCGGTCGGACCGCGGCCGCTCGCGGCCGCGCGCAGCGTCACCCTCGAAGCGCAGGCCGTCGAGCGTGCCGTCTGCGCGCACGCGCCCGTGCAGTCGAACGCGTGCGCCCACCGGCAGCGGCGTCGGCTGCCCGGCGGCATCGCGCGCGCCGTCCGCGATCCACCGGTCGATCAGTTCGATCTCTTTTTCCTCGAGGTACGGCGGGCCGTTCAACGGCATTTGCGGGCGCGCGATGCCGCGCACGCGGCGCAGAAGTTCACTCGCCAGCGGCTGGCCAGGCACCACACGCGCACGGTCGCGCGCCGACACGGTTTCGGCGTGCGACGTCAGCCGATAGCCCTCCGGCGGCGGTCCCATGATCCCTTTGTCCGCGTGGCACTTGGCGCAGCGTGTGGCGAAAATCGGCGCGACGTGCAGGTAGGTGACCGGCTCGCCGGGCGCGGGACGCGGGATCGCGACGGCGCTCGGCGCGACGCCCCCGCCGGTCGGCAGGCCCGCCGCGATCCAGCGCTCGAAGCGCCGTATCTCGTCGTCGGACAGGAACGGCGGACCCGTCATCGGCATGCGCGGCTGACTCTTGCCGGTCAACCGTCGCACCAATTCGCTCTTGTCCGGTGCGCCGGCGACGACGACCGGGCCGTTGCGGCTGCCTTTCAGCAGGCCTTCCAGCGAATCGAGCGCAAGCCCCGCGGCCGCGGCGGCGCCGCTGTGGCACATCGCGCAGCGCGCCGCCAGAATCGGCGCGATGTCCTCGTACGTCTGCGCGCGTATCGCCGGCGCCGCGGCGGCGAGCGCGGCACCCGCGACGAGGGCTGCAAGGACACCGGCGAGCGTTCGCTGCGGCATCGCAGACGTCTCACGCATCCTTACTTGCGGCACTCCCCATCGGCGCACCGACGGGGTTCCGCGAGTCCGCCCGGCTCGCGCAGCTCGCCCGCGACCGGGACGTCGTGCGCACCTTGGCGCACGCGATCGCCTGCGCCCATGCAGTTTCCTTTGCGGACGGGTCTACACGCGGCTGCCGGCCGCATCTGGCCGAGGCGAGCGGCGTGCTCATGCCAAAAACCGCAAGGATGCCGGCACCTGGCGCTTGAGCAGCGCGTTGCGCGCGCTCCATTGCGCCTCGGGCGCCAGCGCTTCGAGGAAGCGCACCTCGCCGGCCACGAGCAACGCGATCGGCACGCCGTCGCGGTACAGCACGCGGTTGCCGGTGAGCGCCGGCAGGCGCGCACCCGGCGTGACGATGCCGACCAGGTTTAGCGGATCGGCACCGCTGACGCCGACCAGCGCGCCCGCGCGCTCACGCCGCCGCACGTCGCGCAGCAGGCCCACCGCTTCGGGGGCGGCGAACTGCTCGCCCGCCACGCCGGCGACGAAACGCCCGCCGCGGATTTCGCCGCGCGCCTCCATGCGCCGATAGCAGCGCAGAAGATTGCGCCACGGCGGCAGCCAGGGCGCTTCGCGCGCGAGCAGGCGCCAGAACACGACGCCGTAACGGCGCAGCAGCGTGCGCGCGACGTGTTCGACGACGTCGGCATCGTCGGCGCCGCGGTCGTCGGCGCCTTGCCTTCGCGCCAGCGCCCAGCGGCCGGCGTCCTCGATGCCGAACAGCGCAGTGCGCCGCAGGCGCCTGCCGCCGTCGAAGCGGCGCCGGCGATCCGACGGCACGAGCAGCGCGCGCAGCCCGGCGGCGCTGTCGGAGTGCACGAGTCCATGCGCCACCAGCTCCGCCAGCGCCTCCTCGACCTGGGTGCGCAAAAGTCCCGTACCGCCGACGATCTCGTCGAAGAACGACGCGCCGTGCGTTGCCAGAAACGCGCGCACGCGCTCGCCGCGCGAGGTCAGCGCCACGTCGTCGCCGTTGCGGGCAAGGCGCGACCAAAGGCCGAAATGGCGGCGGCTCGCCAGCACGATCGGCGTGGTGCGCACCGGCGCCGGGGCGCGTTCGCCCGTCGTCGCCAGCGGCGCGATGCGCGCCCACACCACGCGGCCCGCACGCGACAGGTCGTCGAGCCACGCCGGTTCGTACTCGTTGACGCGCGCCGGAAGGATCTCGGTCTCCCACGCTGCCGCCGGCGCCTCGAAGCCGTCGAGCTGCGACACGATGCCCGCGACCGCATCGGCCCCTTCGACGCGCGCTTCGGGCGCCACGCGCTGCCATTCGAACAGGAAGCGCAGGAAATCGGCCGAGGCCACCGGCTCGACCTCCTGCCGCAGCCGGTTGACCGTGAGCCGGTGGATGCGCGCCAGCAGCCGCCGCTCGCACCATTCGATCGGCTCGCCGTCTGCCCGCGCGAAGCGGCCGCGCATCGCCGAGCCCTCCGCTTCGAGCGCGAGCAACGCGGTTTCGATCTCGCTTTCGGCCAACCGCAGCGACGCCGCGAGTTCGCCCGCCGTCACGGGCCCGAGCCCCTGCAGCCGGTCGCGCAGGATTTCGATCAACGCCGCTTCGCGCGTCCACGGCTTGCGAAACTCGGCCGGGGCTTCGATGTCCGGCGTGCGCCGCGCATGCGGATGCAGCGCCGCGAACTCCGGCAGCCGCTCGGCGGCGACGTACAGGCCGCCGTCGTGGCGACCGGGCACCGCGAGATGTGCGGCGCGCCGCGCCGCGGCCAGTTCGTCGAACAGTGCCCGCCACGGCGGACACGCATCGACCTCGGCGGCAGTCAGAAAGCCCAGGCTCATCAGCGCATCGTGCAGTTCGTCGGCGCTGCGCGCCTCGGGCCAGGCCTCCTCGCGCACGCGCGCGATCGCCTCGGTGTCGAGTTTGCCGAGGCCGGCGGCGCTGTCCGCATCGAGGAAGCGGCGCGCCAGCACCGCCTGCGTGCGGCGCTCTTCCAGCGGTGCGTCGTCGAGGAAAGCGTATGGCCGCGCCGAAAGGATCTCGGCTGCCAGCGGCGACGGCTCGGTGAGGTCGCGCGCAACGACCCGCACGTCGCCGCGCTCGAGCGCGCCGAGCAGGCGCTCCAGCCCCTCGATGTCCATCGCTTCGTGCAGGCAGTCGGCGATCGTCTGCTCGACCAGCGGATGGTCGGGGATTTCGCGGTCGCCGACGATGTTTTCGAAGCACGCCACCTGGTCGGGAAAGATCGTCGCCAGCAGATCCTCGGCCAGCATGCGCTGCAGTTGCGGCGCTACCTTGCGCCCGCCGCGCATGCGCGGCAGCGCGAGCGCTACCTGCGCGTTCCAGCGCCAGCGGGTCGGAAACATCGGCGCGTCGAGCAGCGCCTGCACCAGCAGCGGCCGCACGGTCGCCGCACTCAGGTAGCGCGCCACGTCTTCGAGCGGAAAGCTGTGCGCGGTCGAAAGCGACAGCACGATCGCGTCTTCGGTCGCCGCCGCCTGCAGCTCGAAGTCGAACTTGCGGCAGAAGCGCTTGCGCAGGGCGAGTCCCCACGCGCGGTTGATGCGGCTGCCGAACGGCGCATGCACGACCAACTGCATGCCGCCCGCTTCGTCGAAGAAGCGCTCCAGCACCACGCAGCGCTGCGTCGGCAGCGTGCCGAGCGCCGCGCGCGCCGCCGCCAGGTAATCGACGATCTGCTCGGCCGCCGCCGGCGCGAGACCCGCGTCTGCGGTCAGCCAGCCGAGCGCCGCCTGGCGGCCGAGCGCGGCGAGCCGCTCGTCGATCGCCGCGCGCAGCCGCGACACCGATTGCGACAGCTCGTCGCTGCGGCCCGGCGCCTCGCCGAACCAGAACGGCACTGTAGGCGGCTGGCCGTGCGCGTCCTCCAC
>JAKANT010000155.1 GCA_021823635.1 Pseudomonadota bacterium | reverse complement strand
CGCGTCGTTGTAACGGAAGCCGTGCTCCAGTTCGTCGAGCGTGGACTGGCCGCACTCGATGTTCATCAGCACGTAGTGCGCCTTGACCAACTTTTCGATCGGATAGGCGAGCTGGCGGCGGCCCCAGTCCTCGACCCGATGCACTTTGCCGCCCTGGCCGGTGACCAGGTTCTTGTAGCGCTCGATCATCGCCGGGACCTGTTCGCTCTGGTCCGGATGGACGATGAAACAGATTTCGTAATGACGCATCGACACTCCTTGTGGATTGAAGCCGCCCGTTGCGTCATCCGTCGCGCCAGCGTGGCGGCGGATCCGGTGCGGCAAGGATGGTGAAAACGAGCGCGCGATTGTATCGCAGCGGCCCCTTAAGTTGCCGCAAAGAGTGCCGGCAGCGCGCGCGCCGCCGTGTCGCGCACGACGATGTCGGCCAGATCGTCCAGCTCGGTCGGATTGGGATTGACGATGATCACGCGCGCGCCGGCTGCGCGCGCAAGCGACGGCAACCCCGCCGCCGGGTATACCAGCCCGGACGTTCCGACCACGAGCATCGCATCGCACGAGGCGGCCAGACGTTCGGCGCGCTCCAGCACCTCCGCATCCAGCATCTCGCCGAACCACACGACGTCGGGGCGCAGCCAGTGGCCGCAGCGCGGACAGGCGGGCGGCTCGCCCGGCGGCAGGTCGCGCGGATCGTCGATGCGCACGCCGCATTCGGCGAAACACTTGGTCCGCACGATGTTGCCGTGCAGCTCCAGCACGTCGCGACTGCCGGCGCGCGTGTGCAAACCATCGACGTTTTGCGTCACGATCGCAAACTGTTCGAACCGCGCCTCCAGACCGACCAGTGCGAGATGGCCGGCGTTGGGCCGAGCGTTGGATGCGCCTTGCCGCCGCTCGGCGTACCAGCGCCAAACGAGGTGCGGATCGGCCGCGAATCCCTCGCGCGAGGCGAGCCGTTCCGGATCGAATGCCGACCACAGTCCGGTCAGGGCGTCGCGGAAGGTCGGCACCCCGCTTTCGGCCGACATGCCGGCGCCGGTCAGCACCACGCATCGGCGCGCGGCGGCCAGTTCGTGTCGGGCGGCGGTGATGTCGTTCGTGCTCATCGGCGTTGCAGGCGCGGCGGATCAACGGGATTCGATGCGGGCGGTCAGACGGCCGATTCCTCTCGAGGCAGGCGCGGATGGATCAGTGCGAACCACAGCGGCGGCACCAGCGCGACCGGGATCAGCGTCGGATAGCCGGCCGGAAGCTGCGGCGCCCGCGGCGAAGCGCGCAGGGTCTCGAAGGGCCGCTGCATGTGTGCGTGATGATCGGCGTGCCGCTGCAGATTGAACAGCAAAAAGTTACTCACCACGTAGTCCGCATCCCACGAGTGCCGTACCGAAACCGGCTCGTAACCGACCTCGGTACGGCGCCGGCGCAGGCCGTAGTGTTCGATGTAGTTGACGGTCTCCAGCAGAACCACGGCCCAGGCCGCCTGCGCGAGCATCAGCCACAGCGCATTTATGCCGCCCGCCAACACCGCGACCGCCAACAGCAGCAGCGACAGCGCGGGCGCCGTCAGCGCCCAGTTCGCGACGTTCCAAGCGCTGCGCCCGCGGGCGGCCAAACGCAGCGCCTCCAGCCGCCAGGCATGCGCGAAGCCGCCGGCGACCGAGCGCACGATGAAGCGGTACACGTCCATGCCGCGCGGCGCCGAGGCCGGATCTTCGGGTGTGGCCACCCGCACATGGTGGCCGCGCACGTGTTCGACGACGAAATGTCCGTACCCCACCATCACCAGCAGCGCCTTGGCGATGGCGCGGTCGAGCCGATCGGCGCGATGGCAAAGCTCGTGCGCAACGGTAATGCCCACCCCTCCGGTGACCGTGCCGACACCGAACGCGAAAGCGACTAGCTCAGCCGGCGCGAGCTGCGGCGCGACGCGCACGGCCGCGGCCAGCAGGACGAACTGGAAGAGGAGGTGCGCGCGCGGCACCCAGCGCGCCCACGGGAGGGGAACCGGCTCGTGCGCCTGCGGCCGCGCGCGGCCGACCAGCGCATCGACGATCGGGATCAGCAGGAACGTGACCACCAGCGTCATCCATGGCACACCGGCCGCGAGCCATGCCAGCGGCAACAGGCTGAAAGTCCCGAGCAGGATGACGTCGATCGCCGCGCGCACCACAGACGCATCTTGCCGCGGGGCATAACGCGCCTCAAGACGCCCGCCGCTGGCGCACGGTCTCGAACAGGCACACGCCGGCCGCGACCGAAACGTTCAGGCTCTCGACGTGCCCGGCGAGCGGGATGCGGGCCAGCCAGTCGCAGCGCTCGCGCGTCAACCGACGCAACCCCGTGCCCTCGGCGCCCAGGGCCCAGGCCAGCGGCCGGCGCTGGTCGATGTCGTAGATCGTCGCCTGCGCGTCCGCGGCTGCGCCGACGATCCACACGCCGGCTTCCTTGATTTCGTCCATCGCGCGCGCGAGATTGGTGACCGCGACCAGCGGCAGCGTGGCCGCCGCGCCAGCGGCCGCCTTGTCCGCCGCCGCGGTCAGTGGTGCCGAGCGGTCGCGCGGCACGATCACGGCGTTCACGCCTGCGGCATCGGCCGTGCGCAGGCACGCGCCGAGGTTGCGCGGATCGGTCACGCCGTCGAGCAGCAGCAGCAGCGTGTCCGGCGTCACCGACGCCAGCACGTCTTCCAGCTTCGGCGCCTGCCCACCTTCGGTGCACAGTGCCACCACCCCCTGGTGGGCGGCGCCGCCAGCCAGTCCCTCCAGCCGCCGTTCGTCCACCGCGAGGACCTTCACGCCCGCCTGCTCGGCGCGCGCCAGCAGCTCACGCATGCGTGCGTCGCGCCGCTGTGCGGCGACGTACAGCGTGACGATCGATTCCGGCGCGTGTTTCAGGCGCGCATTTACGGCATGGAAGCCGGCGACCGGTCGCGCTTTCATCCGCCGCGCCGGCGCGAAGGGCCGCGCCGCAGCCCGCCCACGCCCACCTTGCCGCGCCCCTTGTCGCGCTTTTCCATCTCGCGCAGCCTGCGAGCGGCGTGGCGCGCGCGCCGCTGCTCGACCGTTTCGCCCTTGCGCGGCGGCCGCGGCGGCCGCGGCGCCGGCGCACCCGGCCGATGCTCGTTCGGCCGCAGCAGCCGGAACTCGATGCGCCGCGCCTCGAGATCGACGCGCGACACCTGCACCGTGAGCCGGTCGGCCAAGCGATAGCGCTGCCCGGTGCGTTCGCCGCGCAGCTCGTGCAGCGCTTCGTTGTAGTGGAAGTACTCGGACCCCAGTTCGGACACGTGCACCAGCCCTTCGACGAACAGATCGTCGAGCACGACGAACACGCCGAACGGCACCACCGCGCTGATCGTGCCGGTGTAGGTTTCGCCGACGCGCTCGCGCATGTAGTAGCTCTTCAACCATGCCTCGACGTCGCGCGCGGCATCGTCGGCGCGCCGTTCGTTGGCCGAACAGATCAGCCCGAGCTTCTCCCACACCGCGAGCGACGCATCCTCGTGCGGCCGCCGCCGCGGTGCCTGCGGCGCGCGCACCGGCGGCGCCGGCAGGTCGGCGCTCGCCAGCACCGGCTCGTAGCGGCCGCCGGCGAGGATGGCCTTGATCACCCGGTGCGTCAGCAAGTCCGGGTAGCGGCGAATCGGCGACGTGAAGTGCGTGTACGCGTCGTACGCCAGACCGAAATGGCCGACATTGTGCGGGCTGTACACGGCCTGCTGCATCGAGCGCAGCAGCACGGTCTGCAGCAACTGCCGGTCGGGCCGGGTGCGAATGCGCGCCAGCAGCGCCGCATAGTGCGCCGGTTGCGGCGAGTCGCCGCCCTCGAGGTTGAGGCCGAGCGTCTTGAGCAGCGCGCGCAGGTTCGCCAGCCGCTCCGGCGTCGGTCCCTCGTGCACACGGAACAAGGCCGGATGCTTGTTTCGCAGCACGAAGTCGGCGGCGCACACGTTGGCCGCCAGCATGCACTCCTCGATCAGGCGATGCGCGTCGTTGCGCACGCGCGGCAAGATCTTCTCGATGCGACCGTCGTCGTTGCAGACGATCTGCGTCTCCGTCGTCTCCAGATCGAGCGCGCCGCGTGCGTTGCGTGCGCGCGCCAGCACCTCGAACACCGCGTACAGGTTCTCCAGCTGCTCGCGCAGCGGCGCCAGTCTGCGTGCGGCGCGACTGTCGGTTTGCGAAAGCGCTTCCCACACCTCGTCGTATGTCAGCCGCGCCGCCGAGTGCATGACGCCGGGATAGAACTGGTAGGCGCCGATGCGTCCCTTGCCGTCGATCACCATGTCGGCCACCAGCACCAGCCGATCCACCTGCGGATTGAGCGAACACAGCCCGGTAGAGAGTTTCTCCGGCAGCATCGGGATCACGCGCCGCGGAAAGTACACCGACGTCGAGCGCAGCTGCGCCTCGAAATCGAGCGCGCTGGCCGGCTGCACGTAGTGGCTGACGTCGGCAATGGCGACGATCAGCCGCCACTTCTTGCGCCCGCCGCCGAGCGGCTCGCAATAAACGGCGTCGTCGAAGTCGCGTGCGTCTTCGCCGTCGATCGTCACCAGCGGCACGTCGCGCAGATCGACGCGTCCCCTGCGGTCGCGCGCGCGCACTTCGTCCGGCAGCGCGGCGGCCGCCGCCAGCGCGTCCGCAGAGAACTGGTGCGGCACCGCGAACTTGCGCACCGCGATCTCGATTTCCATTCCCGGGTCGTCGATCGCCCCGAGCACTTCCACCACGCGCCCGACCGGCTGCACGTGGCGCTGCGGTTGCTGCACGATTTCCACCACCACCACCTGGCCGTGCTCGGCGTTCAGCGTGGCGCCGGGCGGAATCAGGATGTCGTGCGTGATGCGCTGGTCCTCCGGAGCGACGACCGTCGCACCGCGCTCGTCGAGCAGCCGACCGACCAGGCGGTTGGTGCGCCGTTCGATGACCTCGACGATCTCGCCCTCGGGACGGCCGCGCCGGTCGGTGCCGGTGACGCGCGCCAGTACGCGGTCGCCGTGCAGGACCTTGGTCATCTCGTGCTCGGGCAGCACCAGGTCGGGGCCGCCGTCGTCGCGCAGCAGGAAGCCGTGGCCGTCGCGATGGCCCTGCACCTGCCCGGAGATCAGGTTGGCGCGCGCGGCCAGCAACAGCAGACCTGCGCGATTGCGGATCACGCGCCCTTCGCGCTCGAGCGACGCGACTTCGGCATCGAAGCTGCTGCGCAGCCGGTCCGACACGTCCAGCCGCGCCGCCAGCTCGGCCGGCGTCAGGGGCGCGCGCGCAGCCGCAAGCGCCTCCAGGATCGCGTCGCGATCGACCACACTTTCGGGCTTCGGCGTCATCGCATGCCGGCGCGCGCGTTTGACAGCGCGGGCACGCAAATTACAATGCGCGCCTCGCCTGCCCAGGTGGCGGAATTGGTAGACGCACTAGTTTCAGGTACTAGCGCCGCGAGGCGTGGAGGTT
>JAKANT010000154.1 GCA_021823635.1 Pseudomonadota bacterium | reverse complement strand
TTGACCGACTTGGCCGACGGCGACGCGCGCCGGCTGCTCAATGCGCTGGAAGTCGCCGCGCGGGCGGCGGCCGCGCGCGGCCGCGCCGACATCGATGCGGACTTTCTGCGCAGCGTGTTGCCGGCGAGCTTGCGCCGCTTCGACAAGGACGGCGAGAGCTTCTACGACCAGATCTCGGCGCTGCACAAGGCGGTGCGCGGCTCCGACCCCGACGCGGCGCTGTACTGGATGGCGCGCATGATCGACGGCGGCGCCGATGCGCGCTATCTCGCGCGGCGCGCGATCCGCATGGCAGTCGAAGACATCGGGCTCGCCGATCCGCGCGCGCTGCGCATGGCGCTCGATGCGGCCGAGGCGTACGAGCGGCTCGGCTCGCCGGAGGGCGAACTGGCGCTGGCGCAGGCGATCGTCTACCTCGCGGTAGCGCCGAAGTCCAACGCCGTGTATCGCGCGCTCGGCGCCGTCAGCGAGTTCGTCAAACGCGACGGCTCGCGCCCGGTGCCGCTGCATCTGCGCAATGCGCCGACCCGACTGATGAAGGAACTCGGCTACGGCAAGGACTACCGCTACGCGCACGACGAAGAGGGCGCGTACGCCGCCGGCGAGACGTATCTGCCCGAAGGGCTGCAGGGCCACCGCTGGTACGAGCCCACCGAGCGCGGACTGGAAGCGAAGATCGCCGAGCGGCTGCGCCAACTGCGCGCGCTCGATGCGAAGGCGGCCGAGGCGAAAAGCGCCGGCTCCGTACAATCCGCGCTCCCCAAGAACAACCGCACGACATGATCGACATCGCCCTGCTGCGCAAAGACCTGGCCGACGCGGCCGCGCGCCTGCGCACGCGCGGCTTCGAGTTCGATACGGCAGCGTTCGAAGCGCTGGAAGCCGAGCGCAAGGCCGTGCAAGTGGCAACCGAGCAGTTGCAGGCGAAGAAGAACGCGCTCGCCAAGCAGATCGGCCAGTTGCGCGCCAAGGGCGAAGACGCCGCCGCATTGATGAGCGAGGCGGCGGCGCTTCCCGATCGATTGAAAGCGCTGGAGGCGCAGCTCGCCGACGTCCAGGCGCGGCTGCACGCGCTGCTGCTCGGCGTGCCGAACCTGCCCCATCCTTCGGTGCCGGTCGGGCGCTCGGCGCAGGACAACGTCGAAGTGCGCCGCTGGGGCGAGCCGCGGCGCTTCGATTTTCCGGTGCGCGATCACGTCGACGTCGGCACGCCGCTGGGGCTGGATTTCGAAACCTCGGCCAAGTTGTCCGGCGCGCGCTTCGTCGTAATGAAAGGTCAGGTGGCGCGGCTGCACCGGGCGCTCGCCCAGTTCATGCTCGACCTGCAGACGCGCGAGCATGGTTATGTCGAGTGCTATACGCCGTACATCGTGAGCGCCGAGACCCTGACCGGCACCGGCCAGTTGCCGAAGTTCGAGCAGGATCTTTTCGCGGCCAAGAAGGGCGGCCACGAAGGGGCGGGCGAGACGATGTACCTGATTCCGACCGCCGAAGTGTCGCTCACAAATTTCGTGCGCGACGCGATCCTCAAGGAGAGCGACCTGCCGATCAAGCTCACCGCGCACACGCCGTGCTTTCGCTCCGAGGCCGGCAGCTACGGCAAAGACACGCGCGGCATGATCCGTCAGCACCAGTTCGACAAGGTCGAGCTGGTGCGCATCGAGCACCCGCAGCGTTCGTACGAGGCGCTGGAAGAGATGGTGCGGCACGCCGAGGAGGTGCTGCGCCGGCTCGAGCTGCCGTACCGCGTGGTGCAGCTATGCACCGGCGACCTCGGTTTCGGCGCGGCCAAGACCTACGATCTCGAAGTGTGGTTGCCGGCGCAGAACGCGTACCGGGAAATCTCGTCGTGTTCCAACTGCGAGGCGTTCCAGGCGCGCCGCATGCACGCGCGCGTCAAGACCGCGCAGGGAAGAAACGAACTCGTGCATACGCTGAACGGGTCGGGGCTCGCGGTCGGCCGCACCTTGGTGGCGGTGCTGGAGAACCACCAGCAGGCCGACGGCTCGGTGCTGATTCCAACGGCGCTGCGCCCCTACATGGGCGGCGCGGAGCGGCTCGCACCGCAAGTCTGAGATAAACTTCGCGCCCCGCACGAAGCCGGCCCGGGAAAGGCGGCAGAGTGGTCGACAACCGGCCGCAAGGCCGGTTGCGGCGAAGGGTCATGCGAGCGTAGCGAGCGTGAGCCGAAGCCACAACCTGATTTTGAAGGTTGCGGCGAAGGGTCATGCGAGCGTAGCGAGCGTCAGCCGAAGCCAATGCGCTAGCGCCTCGTGCGCTAGCATTCGACGCCGCAGCTGCGGACGTCGGAGAGGTGGCAGAGTGGTCGAATGCGCCGGATTCGAAATCCGGTGTACCGATTCTTCGGTACCGTGGGTTCGAATCCCACCCTCTCCGCCAAGCGAAAAAGCGCCGCCGGCGCTGTGCTGCAAGCACATTCGCCTCGAGGATCGACAGGCAACGGAACTGCTGACGTAAGCGGCACTTCGGCCGAAACGATAGGGCGAGAACATTTGGTTACGTCCAGCCTCCCGCAGGAACAGTTCGTGGAGCGCAGCGCGCCGTCGCGGTCAAACCCCGAAGCGGCTCGCAGTACCAGTCAATCGACGTGAGGATCGTGGCGCGCCCCGAGTGTTGTTTGCTGCTGGGTCAACTGCGACACGTGTTCCGCCAAAGTGGATTCCAACGTGGGGCACCGCGCAATGTCCGTCCCGTGTTCAGCGCTCCGGGGGTCCGTCGATTTGTCGACGTTCCCTTCGCGCGCGCAGCGTGCGTGCCGCGCGTGCGAGATCCGCCGACTCGACCCACAGGATCGCGCCCCAGCGGCCGGCGCCGGCGGTCACCCCGTCGATGCCGGCGACGTTGATCTCTGCGTCGGCGAGCCTTTTCAGGTACTCGGCGAGCGCGCCCGGACGGTCGTCGCCCTGGATCAGGAAGCCCGCCCGCTTGGCGTCGAAGGCGAACCCGGCCTTCTTGGCGACGCGGCCGAACTTGCGCGGGTCGTCCGGAACGACGTCGATGCGCGCACGGCGGCCCTGCGGCGTGCCGCTGCACGCGAGCAGGTTGATGCCGGCGCTGACCAGCGCCGCCAGCACGTTGAACGCCGCGCCGGGGCGATTGGGCACTGTCACCGTGTAGTGAGCGATCCTGCGTACCGTATCGGGCATCGTCGTTCTCCGGCGCAGCCGCGGACCGGCTCATTGTGCGCAGGATCGGAGGCCGGCTCAAGCGGCGGCGGGCGCGTGGGCCGCGCTCGGGCCGCGGCGGCAGCCGGCAACTTTGTCCTCGCGCAAAAGCCTTCGCGCGCAGGCTTGTCAGCATGCCGGCTTCACAGGAGGGCCGCATGGATTTCCAATACAGCGAGAGAACGCGCCTGATGCAGCGCCGGCTGCAGGACTTCATGGACCGCTACGTCCTGCCGCACAACCGCGCGTGGCATGCGCAGGCCGAGGCGGGCGTCTACCCGCGCCAGCTCATGGAAGACCTGAAGGCGCTGGCCAGGGACGAGGGCCTATGGAACCTGTTCCTGCCGTCGCTGCGCGACGACGAACCGGGCACCCGGCTTACCAATCTCGAGTACGCGCCGCTGGCGGAGATCATGGGACGCGTGCCCTGGGCGTCCGAAGTGTTCAATTGCAGCGCACCCGATACCGGAAACATGGAACTGCTGCACCTGTTCGCCACGCCGCAGCAGTACGACCGCTGGTTGAAGCCCTTGCTCGCCGGCGAGATCCGTTCGGCGTTCGCGATGACCGAGCCCGACGTCGCGTCCTCGGACGCCACCAACATCCAGACCACCATCGTGCGCCGTGGCGACGAGTACGTGATCAACGGCCGCAAGTGGTTCACCACCGGCGCGCTGCATCCGAACTGCCGCTTCGCGATCGTGATGGGGGTGTCCGACGCGCGCGGGGAACGCCCGCCGCACCAGCGCCATTCGATGGTGATCGTGCCGCTGGACACGCCGGGCGTGCGCATCGTGCGCAATTTACCCATCATGCATCACCTCGCCGTCGAGGGGCATTGCGAGATCGTGTTCAGCGACGTGCGCGTGCCAATCGCCAATCGGCTGGGCGAGGAGGGGGCCGGTTTCGCGCTCGCGCAAGCGCGCCTGGGCCCGGGCCGCATCCATCACTGTATGCGCACGATCGGCCAGTGCGAACTGGCGCTCGAACTGATGTGCGAACGCGCGCTCGCGCGCCGCACCTTCGGCCGCTACCTCGCCGACTACGCCAACGTGCAGGACTGGATCGCCGAGTCGCGCATCGAGATCGACCAGGCTCGCCTGTTGGTTCTGCGCGCGGCTGATCGCATCGATCGAGAGGGAAACCTCGCGGCGCGCGTGGACGTTTCGGCGATCAAGGTGCTTGCCGGCCGATTGCAAACCCGGGTGCTGGATCGCGCAATCCAGGTCTTCGGCGCCATGGGGCTGACCGCCGACACGCCGCTTGCCTTTTTGTGGAGTTGGGGCCGCGCATTGCGTTTCGTCGACGGCCCGGACGAAGTCCACCTGCGCGTGGTCGCCCGTGCAGAACTGGCGCGCGCGAAGCAGAATCTCGGCGCGACGGCACCTTATTACACGCCGCCGGCGCAGCTGTAGCGAGAAGGAGTTTGAGGATGCTGCACGGCAGCGATGCTGCATCGCCAAATGCGCCTGTAAGGTTTTTGTAAGGGCTTTTTCCTACCGTTCATCGACCCTCGGAAGAGGGGTCCCAACCGCGAGGGGACAGCTATGGGAAGCATCGAATCCGTTCTGCAAGAAAACCGCGTCTTCGAGCCGAGCGCCGACATGGTCCGGCAGGCCAACATCAGCGGCATGGCCGCGTACAAGGCGCTGTGCGACGAAGCCGAGCGCGATTTCAACGGTTTCTGGTCGCGCCTGGCAAAGGAAAACCTGCTTTGGCACAAGCCGTTCACGCAGGTTCTCGACGAATCCAACGCCCCGTTTTATCGGTGGTTCGCGGACGGCGAACTGAACGCCTCCTACAACTGCCTGGACAGAAACCTCGCCAACGGCAACGCCGACAAGACCGCGATCATCTTCGAAGCCGACGACGGCAAGGTCACGCGCATCACCTATCGGGAGCTGCACGCGAAGGTGTGCCAGTTCGCCAACGCGATCAAGGCGCTCGGCTTCAAGAAGGGCGAGCGCGCGCTGATCTACATGCCGATGTCGATCGAGGTGGTGGTGGCGATGCAGGCGTGCGCGCGCCTGGGCATCACGCACTCGGTGGTGTTCGGCGGCTT
This sequence comes from Pseudomonadota bacterium, assembly GCA_021823635.1. Taxonomy (GTDB): domain Bacteria; phylum Pseudomonadota; class Gammaproteobacteria; order Burkholderiales; family Burkholderiaceae_F; genus JAKANT01. The sequence goes on along the minus strand of JAKANT010000154.1, from coordinate 221 downwards.
CTCGGCCAAGAGCGTGCAGGAGCGCATCGTCGACGCCGGCGCCACGCTGGTGATCACGGCCGACGAGCAGATGCGCGGCGGCAAGGCGATACCGTTGAAGCCCGCGATCGACGAAGCGTTCGCGATGGGCGGCTGCGAAGCGGTGCGCAAGGTAATCGTCTACAAGCGAACCGGCGGCGCGGTGCCGATGACCGCCGGCCGCGACCTCTGGATGCACGAGC